>CAXTNB010000063.1:0-1724 GCA_964245385.1 uncultured Acetobacteraceae bacterium
AGGGGATCCAGCTCGCGATCCGGTCGGAGAACCGGACCCAGCCGCCGACCGCGACCAGCAGCGCCAGGGTCGCGGCGAGCGCGCGCAGCCCCGCCGTGCCGGAGCCGGAAGCTGCCGGAACCGGTTCGGCAAGCGGCGATGGTGCTCTATCCATGCGGCGATGAAAGCAAGCGGGCGGCGGCGGCGCAATCGCCGTAACCTTTCGAACCAAGGCGCGAGCCGTCGGGCCGGCCGCTCACGAGCCGGCGCCGCGGCCGTCTGTTATAACAACGAAACGGCATGCGCGCCGGCGCCGTGGCCGCGGCGGTAACGCGCCGTTGCTTGACATCATCGTCGGTGGCGGCACGATCGATGGATGAGCCGCAGACAGTTCCGGACCAGCCTGCTCGCGCTGGCGCTCGCCGCCGCCGCCCCTGCGGCCCACGCACAGGGGACCGGCGGCAGCGATCCCTCCCGGACCATCCGGCTCAGCTACGCGCTGTACGGCCACGGCTTCCACGTGCTCAACGTGGTCGTCGACCTGCGGCTCTCGGCGCAGGGCTACTCGGTGCGGCTGAACGACCGCACCGTGGGCTTCCTCGGCTTCATGCTGCACACCGACGTCACCTCGACCGCGACCGGCCGCTTCGCATCCGGCGGCGTGCGGCCGGTGCGCTTCGAGAGCACCGGCTACTCGCGCGGCGCGCAGCGCCAGACGGTGCTGGAGTACGTCGACGGCAATCCGACGGTGCGCGTGCTGACGCCGAGCGAGCCGCGACGCGACCAGGTCGATCCCGCGCGGACCGCCGGCAGCATCGACACGCTGAGTGCCCTGGCCGACATGATGCACGAGGTGCAGCAGCACGGAAGCTGCGACGGCCGCGCGCTGGTGTTCGACGGGCTGCGGCTGACCCAGGTCAGCGCGCGCACCATCGGCCAGCAGACGGTGCCGCCGGACGGACGCTCGCCCTACGGCGGCACCGCGCTGCGCTGCGACTTCGTCAGCCTGCAGGTCGGCGGCTTCCTGCACGACGACGAGGAGGCTCGCATGCGCAAGCCGCAGCACGGCACCGCCTGGGTGGAGCCGGTCGGGCAGGGCCTGCCGGCGCTGCCGGTGCGCATCACCTTCGAGAACCCGAGGCTCGGCCTGGCGACGATGTTCCTGACCAAGATCGAGCAGGCTCCGGCCGGCGCCGGCGGCTGACCGTCGTGCCGCTTCAGCCGCGCACCGGCGGCAGCAGCCTGGCCGCGAGGTCGGGAACCCGGGCGACGGCGTCCGCCGTCGGCACGCCGTGCTCCGCCGCCGTCCCGTAGCCCCACAGCGCGAAGATGCAGGGGATGCCGGCGGCGCGCGCGGCGGCGACGTCGTTGGCGTGATCGCCCACCAGCAGCGCCCGGTCCGCCGCCCCGCCGGCGGCCCGGATGGTGCCGAGCAGGTGGCTGGGGTCGGGCTTGCGGGCGGGGAAGCTGTCGCCGCCGCCGACCGCCGACAGCAGCGGCGCGAGGCCGAGCGTCCGCAGCACCAGCCGGGCGTCGCGCTCCGGCTTGTTGGTGCACACGGCGAGGTCCCAGCCCTCGGCACGCAGGCGGCGCAGCGTCTCCGGCACGCCGGGAAACGGGCGGGAGGCACGCGTCGCGTTGGCGGCGTAGTCGTCGGCGAAGCCGCGCAGCGCCGCGTCCTCGTCGAGCGGCGGGCCGCCGCGGCGGCGGTCGTGGGCGAGGATCCGACGCGCCCGCGCCGGCAC
>CAXTNB010000063.1:1734-6186 GCA_964245385.1 uncultured Acetobacteraceae bacterium
CGCAGCGCCTCGCCGCTCACCGGCGGCCGGCCGTAGCGCGCCAGCATCCGGTTGGCGCTGGCGGCGAGGTCGTCCAGCGTGTCGACCAGGGTGCCGTCGAGGTCGAACACGATGAGCCCGCGGGATGCGGCGGCAGCCCGGTGCATTACGTACCACTCCGTAACGATTAGTGATCGCGGATCGCGCGGCCCAGGTTTGACATCGGCCGCGGCGCGACGCTACGCGCGGTGGAGCATGCACGCTACCGCCATACTGCTCGCCGCCGGCCTCGGGACCCGGATGAAGTCCTCGCAGCCCAAGGCGATGCACCCGCTCGCGGGGCGTCCGATGCTGCGTCACCTGATCGAGAGCTGCGAGGCGGTGTTCGACCGCGTCGTGGTGGTGGTCGGGCCGGAGATGGACGCGCTGGCGGCGCTCGCCGCACCGCACCCGGTGGTGGTGCAGCGCGAGCGGCTCGGCACCGCCCACGCCGCGCGGCAGGCGGCGCACCTGTTCGGCGACGGCGACGTCGCGGTGCTGTACGCGGACAACCCGCTGATCTCGCCCGCGACGCTGCGCCGGCTGATCGAGGCGCGTCGCGGCGAGGAGACCGGGCTCGCCCTTCTGGCGATGCGGCCGCGCGATCCCGGACGCTACGGCCGGGTGATCGCGCGCGACGGGCGCGTCGAGCGGATCGTCGAGTGGGCGGACGCCTCGGCCGAGGAGCGCGCGGTCGGGCTGTGCAACGCCGGCGTGCTGTGCGCCGCCGCGGCCGACTTCGCGGCCTGGCTGGACGGCGTCGGCGACCGCAACGCCAAGCGGGAGTTCTACCTGACCGACGTGGTGGCGCTGGCGGCGGCGCAGGGTGCCGCGGTGCGCGCGGTGGAGGCGCCCGAGGCGGAGCTGCGCGGGATCAACTCGCGCGTCGAGCTGGCCGAGGCCGAGGCCGAGATCCAGCGCCGGCTGCGCGCGGCGGCGATGGAGGCGGGCGCCACCCTGGTCGCCCCCGAGACGGTGTTCCTGTGCGCCGACACGGTGCTGGAGCCGGACGTGGTGGTGCACCCGCACGTGGTGTTCGGCCCCGGCGTGCGGGTCGGCGCGCGCAGCGAGATACGCGCCTTCAGCCACCTCGAGGGCTGCGTCGTCGGCGAGGCGGCGCTGATCGGGCCGTACGCGCGTCTGCGCCCCGGCACGCGGGTCGGCGAGGCGGCGCACGTCGGCAACTTCGTCGAGCTGAAGGCCGCCGAGCTCGGCGCCGGGGCCAAGGCGAACCACCTGAGCTACCTCGGCGACGCCAGCGTCGGTGCGCGCAGCAACATCGGCGCCGGCACCATCACCTGCAACTATGACGGGGTGTCGAAGCACCGCACGGTGATCGGCGCGGACGTGTTCGTGGGCTCGCACGCGATCCTGGTGGCGCCGCTGACGCTCGGCGACCGCGCCCTGGTCGCCGCCGGCAGCGTGATCACCGAGCCCGTGCCCGACGACGCGATGGCGCTGGGCCGGGCGCGACAGGTGAACAAGCCAGGGCTCGCGGCGTCGTTCCGGGCGCGGCTGCGGGCGAGACTGGCGGCACGGCGGGAAGGGGAGCGCGGCTGATGTGCGGGATCGTGGGCGTGATCGGCGCCGCACCGGCGGCGCCCGTGCTGTTCGAGGCGCTGCGCCGGCTGGAATATCGCGGCTACGATTCCGCGGGCATCGCCACCCTGGTCAACGGGCACGTCGAGCGGCGTCGCGCCGAGGGCAAGCTCGGCCATCTCGGCGCGGTGCTGGAGCGGCGTCCGCTCGGCGGCACCACCGGCATCGGCCACACCCGCTGGGCCACCCACGGGGCGCCGACCGAGGGCAACGCGCACCCGCACGGCACCGCGCTGGTCTCGATCGTGCACAACGGCATCATCGAGAACCATGCCGAGCTGCGCGCCGAGCTCGAGCGCGACGGCCAGGTGTTCAGCACCGAGACCGACAGCGAGACCGTCGCACAGATGGTCGACCGCAACCTCAGGCGCGGGCTGCCGCCGCGCGAGGCGGCGCACGCCTGCCTGACCCGGCTGCAGGGTGCCTACGCGATCGCGATGATCTTCGCCGGCCACAGCGAGCTGATGATCGGTGCCCGTCACGGCGCGCCGCTGGCGGTGGGTTTCGGCGACCACGAGATGTTGCTGGGCTCGGATCGTCTCGCGCTGTCGCCGCTGACCCGACGCATCGCCTACCTGCGCGACGGCGACTGGTGCGTCGTCACCCGAGACGGGGCGGAGATGTTCGACATCGAGGGCAACCCGGTCGAGTACGAGATCAGGCAGACGGCGCTGATCGCGGGCTCGATCGGCAAGGACGGCTACCGGCACTACATGGAGAAGGAGCTGCACGAGCACCCGCTGGTGATCGGACAGACCCTGCTGCACATGATCGACCCCGCCACACGGCGGGTGGTGATGCCGGCGCTGCCGTTCGACCTCTCGGTCCTGCCGCGGGTGACCATCACCGCCTGCGGCTCGGCGTTCTACGCCGGGCTGCTGGGCCGGCACTGGCTGGAGAGCGAGGCGCGGCTGCCGACCGACGCCGACGTCGCCAGCGAGCTGCGCTACCGCGACGCGCCGCTCGCCGCCGGCGGCCTGGCGCTGATGATCAGCCAGTCCGGCGAGACCGCCGACACGCTGGCGGCGATGCGCGCGCTGCGCGCCGGCGGCCAGTACGTGATGTCGGTGCTGAACGTGCCGGAGAGCACGATGGCGCGCGAGAGCGACGTGGTGCTCGACACCGTGGCCGGCCCGGAGATCTGCGTCGCCAGCACCAAGGCGTTCACGGCACAGCTCTCGGTGCTGGCCTGCGTCGCGATCGCCGTGGGCCGGGCGCGCGGCTGCCTGTCGGAGGCGCGCGAGGTGGCGCTGGTCGAGGCGCTGCTCGACCTGCCGGGCAAGGCCGCGGAGCTGTTCGCGCTCACCGAGGACGTGCAGCGCGTCGCGGCCATCGTCGCCGAGGCGCGCGACGTGCTGTATCTCGGCCGCGGCGCCTACTTCCCGGTGGCGCTGGAGGGCGCGCTGAAGCTCAAGGAGATCTCCTACATCCACGCCGAGGCGTACGCCGCCGGCGAGATGAAGCACGGGCCGATCGCGCTGATCGACCGCACCGTGCCGGTGGTGGCGATCGCGCCGGGCGGCAGGCTGTTCGACAAGACCGCCTCGAACCTGCAGGAGGCGCGCGCGCGGGGCGGCCGGCTGATGGTGTTCACCGACACTGCCGGGGCCGCGAAGCTGCACGGCATCGCCGAGGAGATGGTGGTGCTGCCGCAGGTGGACGACTTCGTCGCCCCGATCCTGCACAGCATCGCGGTGCAGATGCTGGCCTACGAGGTGGCGCTGCTGAAGGGCACCGACGTCGACCAGCCGCGCAACCTGGCGAAGTCGGTGACGGTCGAGTAATCGCGCGCCAGAAAACGGGGTTTGGGGCCGCCGGCCCCAACGGGTCAAGGGCAGAGCCCTTGCCTTTAGCCCGACGCAGCCTCAAGAACGGTTGCGCCGCCAAAGCTCCTCGCTCAGCAGGCCGGCGAAGGCGAGCCAGCCGACCAGCGGCATCGCGGCCAAGCCGGCGACGCGGTCCACACGCCCGGCGGTCGAGGCGGCGGCGCGGGCCGAGGCCAGCATGCCGGCGACCACCGCGGTGCTGGCGCCGAGCTCCTTGCGCTTGAAGAACACCCACGGGTAGCCGGCGATGCCGGCGAGGTTGAGCGACCAGAACAGCAGCGCGCTCGAGCGCTCGCGGCTCGGCGGTGCCGCGAGCAGCCTCGATCCGGAGACCACCAGGAGCAGGTCGAGCAGGGTCCAGGCGCCGCCGATCACCGGACCGGGCGGCGTGAAGCCCGGCTTGTCGAGCCGGGCGTACCAGATCGCCTCGCGCGGGTGCTGCGGGCCGGCGCGCTGTCCCACCAGGGCCGCGACCGCCACGGCGCCGATCGACAGGAAGGTGGCTGTGCTCTTGTTCATGATCCCGGGTCCCCGTAACAGACTTCCTCCGCAACGCGTCGCCGCGGCCGCGGTCGCCGCGCGCGACCGAGATCGCGCCCGGTTCGATCAGGAGAGGGTCAGGTCAGGTGGCTGCTGCCGCGGAACAGCCGGATCAGGAAGGCCCGGCCCATCCTGAGGCGGCGCGCGCGGTGCCGCGCCTGGCCTGGCACGAGGGCGGCTTCAGCGACGGCGCGCGCGTGGTCGCCGAGGAGGTGCCGGTCGCGTTCTCCTACAACCGTCTGTCGCACGCGGTGATGATGGCGACGCCCGACGACCTGGAGGATTTCGCGCGCGGCTTCAGCCTCAACGAGCGCATCGTGGCGCACCACGCCCAGATCGAGGAGATCGAGATCGTGATGCAGCCTGCCGGCATCGAGCTGCGCATGTGGGTCGACGAGGCGCGGCTGGGGATGCTGGAGACGCGTCGCCGCCAGCTCGCCGGGCCGACCGGATGCGGCCTGTGCGGCCT
>CAXTNB010000063.1:6196-8903 GCA_964245385.1 uncultured Acetobacteraceae bacterium
GGAGGCGCTCGGCCGCCCTGCCGCGCCGGTGCCGGAGGGCGCGGTGCTGGAGGCCGCCACGGTGATGGCGGCGATGGCCTCGATGCGCCCGGCGCAGAGCCTGAACCGGCGCACCCGGGCGGTGCACGCGGCCGGCTTCTTCCGTGCGGAGCACGGGCTGGTGGCGCTGCGCGAGGATGTCGGCCGGCACAACGCGCTCGACAAGCTGGCCGGCGCGCTGGCGCTCGCGGACGAGGACGCGGCGTCCGGCATCCTGGTGCTGACCAGCCGGATCTCGGTCGAGCTGGTGCAGAAGGCGCAGCGCATGGGGGTCGCGATCCTGGCCGCGATGTCGGCGCCGACGTCGCTGGCGATCCGCACCGCCGAGCGGGCCGGCATCACCCTGATCGCGGTGGCGCGGGAGGACGGCTTCGAGCTCTGCACCCACCCGCATCGCATCCGCGAGGCGGCCGGGACGCGGTGGTGAGCGCGCCGCGCATCCTGGTGCGCGGCGCCGGGGTCACCGGTCTGGTGACGGCGGTGCTGCTCGCCGAGCGGGGTGCGGCGGTGACGCTGCTCGAGCGGGGCGAGCAGATCGGCGCCGGCGCCTCGTGGAAGGCGGGCGGCATGCTGGCACCCTGGTGCGAGGCGGAGACGGCGCCGCGCGAGATCCTGGACCAGGCCGAGGAGACGATCGGCTGGTGGCTGTCGCACGTCCCGGGCGCGGTGCGACGCGGCAGCCTGGTGCTGGCGCCGGCGCGCGACGCGGGCGAGCTGGACGGCTACGCCAGGCGCACCACCGGGCACGCGTGGCTGGACCGCGACGGCGTCGAGGCACTGGAGCCGGACCTCGCGGGCCGCTTCGGCCGGGCGCTGTTCTTCGGCCGCGAGGCGCATCTCGATCCGCGCACGGCGCTGCCGGCGCTGGCCCTGCGACTGGGCGAGCTCGGCGGTCGGGTGCTGCTCGGCGCGGAGGCGGCGGAAGGCGACTTCGAGCGTATCGTCGATTGCCGCGGCTTCGCCGCGCGCGCCGACCTCGCGGGCCTGCGCGGGGTGCGCGGCGAGATGCTGCTGCTGCGCTGCCCGGAGATGGCGCTGTCGCGCCCGGTGCGGCTGCTGCATCCGCGCTTTCCGCTCTACGTGGTGCCGCGGGCGGCCCACGTGTTCATGGTGGGTGCGACCATGGTGGAGAGCGAGCGGCAGGGCGGCATCACGGCGCGGGCGGCGATGGAGCTGCTGGGAGCGGCCTACGCGCTGCATCCGGCGTTCGCGGAGGCGGAGATCCTGGAGACCGGAGCCGGGCTGCGGCCCTCGTTCGACGACAACATGCCGCGGGTGCAGGAGGCGCACGGCGTGATCAGCGTCAACGGCGTGCACCGGCACGGCTTCCTGCTGGCGCCGGTGCTGGCGCGGCAGGTGGCGGCACGCCTCGGCTTGCCGGAGGCTCGCGGACTGCATAGGTGAGACCGATCGATACCGATGGAGGCCAGCCATGCGCATCCTGGTGAACGGCGCGCCGCACGACGTCGCGTCCCGCACCCTAGACTCCGTGCTGCTGGAGCTGGGCTACCGCGAGCCGCGGCTCGCCACCGCGATCGACGGCAGCTTCGTGCCGGCCTCCGCCCGCGCCGCCCAGGCGCTGCGCGAGGACTGCGCGGTCGAGATCGTCTCGCCGATGCAGGGAGGCTGAGGCGGTGCTGCTGTACGACGTCGAGCTCGCCTCGCGCCTGATGCTGGGAACCGCGCAGTATCCCTCACCGGCGGTGCTGGCCGAGGCGGTGCGCGCGTCGGGGGCGCAGATCGTCCCCGTGTCGCTGCGTCGCGAGAGTGCCGGGGAGCGGGCCGGGGAAGGGTTCTGGTCGCTGATACGCGGCCTCGGCGTGCGGGTGCTGCCGAACACCGCCGGCTGCCACACCGCGCGCGAGGCGGTCACCACGGCGCAGATGGCGCGCGAGGTGTTCGGCACCGACTGGATCAAGCTGGAGGTGATCGGCGAGAGCGACACGCTGCAGCCCGACGTGTTCGGCCTGGTCGAGGCGGCGCGGCTGCTGACCGCGGACGGCTTCAAGGTGCTGCCGTACACCACCGAGGACCTGGTGGTGGCGGAGCGGCTGCTGGAGGCGGGCTGCCGCGTGCTGATGCCGTGGGGGGCGCCGATCGGCTCCGGGCAGGGGCTGAACAACCGGTTCGGCCTGCGCGCGCTGCGGGCGCACTTCCCCGAGGTGCCGCTGGTGGTGGATGCCGGCATCGGGCTGCCGTCGCACGCGGTGGCGGCGATGGAGCTCGGCTACGACGCGGTGCTGCTCAACACCGCGGTGGCCAAGGCCGGCGACCCGGTGATGATGGCGCGCGCCTTCGCGCTCGCCGTCGAGGCCGGCCGGGCGGCGTTCCTCGCCGACCCGATGCAGCGCCGCGACATGGCGCAACCCTCCACCCCGGTGTTCGGGCGGGCCATGCTGGCGTGATCGGGCCGCTGCCGTCGCGCGTCTATCCCGTGCTCGACAGCGCGGCCTGGGTCGCGAGGCTGGTCGGGTGCGGTGCCAGGCTGGTGCAGCTGCGCATCAAGCAGGGCGACGCGACGCGGATAGGCGACGAGATACGCGCGGCCAAGGCGGTGTGCGAGGCGGCCGGAGCGACGCTGGTGGTGAACGACCATTGGCGGATCGCGATCGAGCTCGGGGTGGGCTTCATCCATCTCGGCCAGGAGGACCTGGACGCGGCCGATCGC
>CAXTNB010000063.1:8913-10409 GCA_964245385.1 uncultured Acetobacteraceae bacterium
TCCGCCGCCCCTCGTCCGGGTCGCGCGCGGCCGGCCGGACCCGCGCGCGGGCCGGCCCACGGCTCGGGGTCAGCACGCACTCCCACGCCGAGCTCGACCGCGCGCTCGCCCTGTCGCCGGACTACGTCGCGCTCGGCCCGGTCTATCCGACCACGCTGAAGGTCATGCCGTTCGCGCCGCAGGGCACGGCGTGCCTCGGCGTCTGGAAGCGCCGCGTCGGGACGCTGCCGCTGGTGGCGATCGGCGGCATCACGCTGGAGCGGGCGGCCTGCTGCCTGGAGGCGGGTGCCGACGTCGTCGCCGCGGTCTCCGACATCGTGTCGCACGACGATCCCGAGCGGCGGCTGAGGCAGTGGATCGCGCGGCTGGACGAGGTGGCGGCGATCAGCTCGTAACGTGGCTGTAGGTCGGATCGAGGCGAGACTGCAGGAACGCGCCGCCCGTGGTGGGCGGATACCTGGCCTGCTGCCCGTGCGACAGCACGACCGGGACCACCGGCGCGTCCGGGTTGGGATCGAGGAAGAAGGCGACCGAGTGGCGCTCCCGCTCCGGCGGCGCGACGCGGTGCGGGGTCGAGACGTAGACGTCGTTGCTCCAGCGCATCAGGCAGTCGCCGATGTTGCAGACGAAGCCGCCGTCGAGATGGGGTGCCGCGAGCCAGGTGCCGTCCCGCCGGCGCACCTGCAGGCCGGCGGTGCCGTCGGTGGCGAGGATGGTCAGGTTGCCGTAGTCGGTGTGCGCGCCGGCTCCGGGCGCCGCGGGATCGGCGGGCTGCCCTGCCGGGTAGCGCAGCAGGCGCAGGGTCGCGATCGGGGCGTCCAGCTTGTCGTCGAAGAACCGCTCCGGCAGTCCGAGATCCAGGCTGAAGCCCCGGTGGATCAGGCAGCCCAGGCGATGGCAGCGGTCGTAGTACTCCAGCATGAGGTCGCGGAAGCCGGGCAGGTCGGGCCAGGCGTTGACGCCGCGGAACGGCCGGCTCGCCTCCGGATCGCCGGGTGCCAGCTCGAGGCCGATATTGAGCGACTCCTTGCGGTCCGGCGCCGAGGCGGGGTCGAGGCGTTCGCCGCCGAGCCCGATATAGCCGCGGTTGTTGCCGACGCGGCTCATCGCGATCGCGCGCTTGGCCGCGACGTCGAGGGCGAAGAAGCGGCGCGAGGCCGCGAACACGGCGGCGACGGTCGCCTCTGGGATGCCGTGGCCGGCCGCGTAGAAGAAGCCGACCTCGCGGCAGGCGCGTCCGAGCCGGGCGGCGACGTCGCGGCGTTCCGCCACGTCGTGCGAGCGCAGGGGCGAGAGGTCGATGACCGGCAGATCGTGCATGGGGTGCGAGCGCTCCCGACGGGCGATCCGCCTGCATAGCCGGTCGCGGCGGGGTTAGGCTACGCGCCGGCGGCCGCCGCGGGGATCCGTGCGGTCGTCCGGTTCATCGAGAGGAGAAGACTCATGGAGATCAAGCGAGCCGGTTCACAGCCCTCCGGCCAAGGGCCGGGCGACTG
>CAXTNB010000064.1:0-4282 GCA_964245385.1 uncultured Acetobacteraceae bacterium
ATGCTGGGCGCACTGGAGCTCGACCGGCTGTCGCCGCGCGAGGCGCTGGAGCTGCTGTATCGGATGCGCGCGCGCCTCGACGGCCCGGATTCCGCACCGCATGATCTTCCTGTCGCGGAAGGCGGCAACGCGCTAGGGTAGCCGGAAATGCCGAATCCTTCCTCTCCCCTCGCGTACGGTCAGGCATTCCAGGACCAGCATCTGCGAGCGCAGGACATCCAGGCGGCGACGAGCCAGCTGGCGGCCTCGCTGGCCACGCCCGCCGATGCCGCGCTGCCGGTGCCGCGCGACGTCGCGGTCGGGCTGTGTCGACGTCATCTCGCCCGCATCCAGCAGACCGTGCGCGAGGCGTTCGAGCGGCACGAGCTGTCCGGCGCGCAGGCGGCGCACCGGCTGGCGGCGCTGATCGACGGGCTGATCGCGACCCTGCACGGCTACACCCTGCACGAGGCGCATCCCGGCGTCGCCGTCGGCATCGCCGGCGCCGCGGCCGGGCAGAAGCTGGCCGTCGCCGCCACCGGCGGCTACGGGCGCGGCCTGCTGGCGCCGTTCAGCGACATCGACCTGCTGTTCCTGACCGAGGACGAGCCGCAGCCGGAGATCCTGGCGGCGATCGAGTTCATCCTCTACTTCCTGTGGGACCTCGGCCTGAAGGTCGGGCACGCGACGCGGTCGGTGTCGCAGTGCCTCGAGGAGGCGGCGAGCGACACCACGATACGCACCACCCTGCTCGACGCCCGCCGCATCGTCGGCGACGAGGGGCTGTTCGCGATGTTCGAGGCGCGCACCATCGTCGCCTGCATGCAGGCGGGTGCGGCGGGCTTCATCGCCGCCAAGCAGCAGGAGCGCGCGCTGCGCCACCAGCGCTACGGCGAGAGCCCGTTCCTGGTCGAGCCGAACATCAAGGAGGGCCGCGGCGGGCTGCGCGACATGCAGACGCTGTACTGGCTGTGCCGCTACGCCTTCGGCCGCGGCGAGGCGCGCGACCTGGTCGGGCCGGACGCGCCCAACGGCGGACTGCTGACCGAGCAGGAGGCCAAGCGCGCCCGCCGCTCCTGGGACTTCCTGTGGACGGTGCGGTTCCACCTGCACTACGTCGCCGGCCGCGCCGAGGAGCGGCTGACCTTCGACATGCAGCCGGTGGTCGGCGCGCGCATGGGCTACACCCGGCACGGCCGACAGGTCGGCGTCGAGCGCTTCATGCGGCACTACTTCCTGACCGCGCGCGAGGTGATGCGCCTGACCCACGTGCTGGAGCCGGCGGTGCTGCGCCAGGCGCTGGGGCCGCCGGCGCACTCGGCGGAGACCGACGAGGCGATGCGCGCCGCCGGCTTCATGCTGTCGGACGGGCAGATCCTGCAGGCGCCCGGCGTCGATTTCGATCGCGAGCCGATCCAGATGATGCGGCTGCTCGCCCTCGCCCGCGCCCGCAACCGCCCGATCCACCCGCTGGCCATGCACGAGCTGATACGCTGCGAGCGACGCGCCGCCTCGCTGCGCGGCAATGCGGAGGCGAACGCGATCCTGCTCGAGCTGATCTGCGGCGAGCGGCCGCCTCATCGCGAGGCGGTGCCGACCCGCGAGGGCGGGACGCGCGAGGCGGGGGCGCGTCGCGACGGCGCGCGCTGGCTGCACATCCTCAACGAGACCGGCCTGCTCGGCCGGCTGATCCCGCCCTGGTCGCGCATCGTCGGCCAGATGCAGTTCGACACCTACCACGTCTTCACCGTCGACGAGCACACCATCGAGGCGGTGCGCATCCTCGGCACGCTGGAGGCGGGCGCGCTCGCCGAGGAGGCGCCGGTGGCGAACGGCCTGGCGCAGGACCTGCAGTCGCGTCGCGCGCTGTACGTGGCGACGCTGCTGCACGACGTCGCCAAGGGGCGCGGCGGCGACCACTCCGAGCTCGGCTCGGAGATCGCGCTCGAGGTCTGCCCGATGCTCGGCCTGTCGGCCGAAGAGACCGAGACCGTCTCCTGGCTGGTGCTGCATCACCTGCTGCTCAGCCAGACCGCGTTCCGCCGCGACATCGACGACCCCAAGACCATCCTCGACGTCGCCGACACCATCCAGTCGCCGGAACGGCTGAAGCTGCTGCTGCTGCTGACCATCGTCGACATGCGCGCGGTCAGCTCGAAGGTGGGGACCGCCTGGAAGGCGGCGCTGCTGCGCGAGCTGTACGCCCGCGTCGCCGAGGTGCTGGCCGGCGGCCTGTCGACCACCGAGCGCGACATACGGGTGTCGCGCGCCAAGCAGGAGGCGCGCCTGCTGCTGGAGGAGGAGAGTTTTTCCGAGCGCGAGATCGAGCGCTTCCTCGGGCTCGGCTACGCCGGCTACTGGCTGTCGTTCGACAGCGAGACCCACCTGCGCCACGCGCGCATGATCCGCGACTCCGAGCTGCGCGCGGCACCGCTCACGGTGGAGACGCAGCCGCTGCCGGCACGCGCCGTCACCGAGGTCACCGTCTACACCAACGATCATGCCGGGCTGTTCTCCGCCATCGCCGGCGCGCTCGCGGTGGCCGGCGCCTCGATCGTCGATGCCCGCATCCACACCATGACCAACGGCATGGCGCTCGACACGTTCTGGATCCAGGACGCCGCGGACGGCATCTTCGACGCCCCGCACCGCCTGGCGCGGCTGTCGGGCCTGGTCGAGCAGGCGCTGGCCGGACGGCTCGACATGCCGGGCGAGATCGCCCGCGTCTCCCGCGCGGTGATGGGGCGCCGGATGCGCGCGATCCACGTGCCGCCGCGCGTGGTGGTCGACAACCGCGCGTCCAACAGCCACACCGTGATCGAGGTCAACGGACGCGACCGTCCCGGCCTGCTGCACGACGTCACCGACGCGATCAGCGGCCAGGGCATGCAGATCGCCTCGGCCCACATCACCACCTACGGCGTGCGCGCGGTCGACGTGTTCTACGTCAAGGACATCTTCGGTCTGAAGGTCAGCAACGACCGCAAGCTCGCCGAGCTGCGCGAGGCGCTGCTGCTGGTGCTGACGCGCGCCGAGGAGGCGGTGGTGCTGCCGCCCTCGGGCTCGTCGCGGCGAACGAGCTCGATCGAGGCCGCCTGAGGCGACACCGCGCCTGCCGCGAGGCTGGTGGGTATCGCGCCACGGCCAAGCCGCGCCGGGAGACACGATCTCTGGTCAGCAGGTCCTAGGCGACACGGCCATCGCGTTCCACGTCGAGGAAGAAGGTCAGCAGGACGTACCGGCGCCCGCTCAGGACGCGGGTCGCCTCGTGCAGGAGCGAGGCGGAGAAGACGAGACCCTCGCCGAGAGCGGGACGGTAGCGGTGGTTGTTGAACTCGGGAAACAGCAGATGCCCACCCTCATACTCGCCCGTGTTCAGGTTCGCCGACAGGGCGAACTTGCGGTGCGCAACCGCCGGCGCGGCGTCGTCGCGGTGCCGCTTGAAGTGGCCGATCGAGGCGTCGTAGCGGGCGACCAGTATCCGGTCGACGCTTCGCATGTGATACTGGAAGGCACGACGGATCTCGGGGACACAGCGGCGCGCGAGCAGGTCGAGGACTGGCTCGTGGATGCCGTCGCCGGGCTGAAGCAGCAGGTCGCGGCGGCATTTCCGGTCGTGGTCCAGTCGATCCAGCGGTCGGCCGTCCGGACCGGAACCGCTGATCCCGCTGTCGAAGCTGCCGCCTGCTTCGAAACGCTCGATCAGTTCGCGACAGGTCGACGGGTCGAGGAGGCCGGGTACGGCAAGAAGCGGCGCCGGCATGACGCACTCGTGCGCCGCCTCGGGGCCGAGACGGGTGACGGCGGCGACCGACTCTGCCGCGAGTTCCTCCGGCCGGCGTTCCGCGACCTCGGAACCGGCGACGATGCGCCCGCATCGGTCGATCACCACGACCGCCGCGCCCTGCCCGGTCATGCCGCATGACGCGAAGAAGTCGTCCGAGCAGAGAAGGATACGATCTCCCCAACCGGACATCTCGCGGTTGCCGTAGATCAGCGGGATCGACGCGAAGCTGAGCAACACGAAGAGATCCGCGGCGACAGCGCCGAGATCCGCTTGAGAGGCAGCGCATGCGTCGAGTACGGTCGTGTAGGACGCCAACGGCGCGGCGCCGCCCAGGACCAGAACCGCCGCTCGTCCGGCCTGAGCGTCGGACGAGTGCACCCGACGATCCATCCCGACACCGATGAACGACGGCAGTCGATCGCCCGGAAGGAGCTGGGACATGCTTTCTCCGCGTTCCTGCCTGGAGCTGCGATGCATGTTGATTAACAGCGCTTCGAGCTGCTTGCTGTTCAATTA
>CAXTNB010000064.1:4292-10405 GCA_964245385.1 uncultured Acetobacteraceae bacterium
CAATTATGCGGATCTGGCGCGATCCGACGTGAAGCTCGCGGATTGGATGTGGATGATGGCGTGAGACAAAAACGCGATCGTTTCGCGCATGCGAGCCTGAACCATGAAATCGAGACCAATCGTGGTTCGGAAGACTTCGGAAGCTTGATCCCGATCAGCGGCAGCATGACCAGGCAGGTCCCGCAGTCTGTCGAAGCAGAGGGAGCATCGAAGGCCCGGCGGACGTCAGTCCGCAGCACGACCAGGACCGCCGTCAGCGCCGGCACGAGTGTGACGCTGTCATCCCGCCCGGTCGAGCTGAACCCGGGCCGTCGAGGCCCGCGTCAGGACCATGCTGAGTGCGAACGCCATCAGTGCCACGGCGGTCGCCCACATGCTGATGCTACGATAGCCGGAGATGTCTGCCACCAGACCGCTCAGCATCGCGCCGAGACCTGAGGAGAGTGCGCCCGCGGCATTGCACAGCCCGATCGCCGCTCCCTCTGTTCCGGGTGCGAGCGACGCTGCCAGTTCGCTGGAGGACACGCCGAGCAGCGGCCAGATGCCTTGGAACATTCCGACCAACAGCAAGACAGGCAGCGCCGTCGTCGAATGCAGGACAGTCAGCGCCGCCAGCATCATGAGGGAGAGAAAACGGACGAAGATGCCAGCGGCGAACACCCGGACGGCACCATGACGGCTGACCAAGCGGCCCGCCACGCCGTAGAGCGGCAGACTGAGCAGGGTGGCCGCCGCGATGGTGTCGACCGATACCCGCACGTGCAAACCGAAGGCCCGGAACATCGTGACGGGGAACAAGGCTGAGAACGCCGACACGGCGAGCGAAAACAGCGACCACGTCAACAGGAACAAGGCGAACGGAATCTGCCTGCCCGTGTGGCCGAAGAAGCCGCTGCCGTCACCGGTCCCGCGATCGGTGCGGTAGCGCTCCACAGGTCGTGGGTCGGGCGACAGACGCGACGGCGAACGCCAGACACCGAGAACGATCGCAGGAAGCGCCAGGACAGAACCGAATATTGCGGCCTCGGCCGCCGGCATCCGCCCGGCTACCATCAATCCGAGAACCGTGCCGACCGCGCCGCAGAGCTGCAGCCGCCCGATCCCCGTGCCCCACTCGGCCACCGGGCTTGTTCCCACCACCAGGATGCTCGCCACCGTGCTGCAGGCTCCGGTGCCGACGCCGATCACGAACGACGCACCGAACAGCGCGGAGAGGCTGCGTGCCACGCTGAAGATAGCAAAACCGCCGCTGATGCAGAGCAGCCCGGTGACCAGTATGGTTCGGTAGCTGCGGCACCGGTCCGCATACCAACCCCAGATCGGAGCCAGCAGGATCCCCCAGTTCTGCGCCGCGATCACCGAGCCGACGCGAAACGGTCGATGACCGGCATCGACGACCAGCAACGGCAGCAGGATCGATGCGAGGCCGGGCACCAGGAAGCCAAACAGCGCGTAGGAGACGTGCCAGGCGCCGGAGCCGCGATGCATCGCTCTATCTCCCATGCAGCCTCGCGAGACATGATGCGTCGACCTCTCCAGCCACGGAAGTTCAATTCTCGACGGAAGAGAGCCGAACGCCTCGCGCTCGTCCCGTCGTGCGGGCGTGTCCGCCTGCGAGGCGTGCGGCCTCTGGTGGGCGCGGATGTCGGTCGCAAGCCGATGAGCGAGCCACCGAGGCGGATCCGCGAGCCCGGTCGCGCCCCGGATCGCCGAGGCCTGAGGCTCGGCCGAGCGCGAGACGGTCGACCGTGGCGTCGGGTCTAGCCCGCCTGCGGCAGCCGCTCGTTCCTCTCGTCATCCTCCGGGACATATTCCAGGATGTCTCCCGGCTGGCATCGCAGGTAGCGACAGATCGACTCCAGCGTCGAGAACCGGATACCCTTGATCTTGCCGGACTTGATCGCCGACAGATTCGACTCCGTGATGCCGACGGCGCGCGCCAACTCGTTCGACTTCACCTTGCGCCGAAGCAGCATCATGTCGAGATGAAGGATGATCGGCATCACAGGATATCCTCCTGATCCTGCTGCAGGCGCTGCCCGACGGTCATGACGTGAGAGACCGCCAGCAGGATCAGCCCCGCGAAGCAGAACGCGATCATCCCGTCGGTCACTCCGGTGAGCGGCTTGAGCACTCCGAGCAGGTGAGCAACGGGACCGAGCAGAAACGGCGAGTACCCGGTCGCCATGAGCAGATGCCCGATGCGCCGCATGACGATCGCGTTTCTCCGGGTGAACACCTCGCCGCGCGAATAGGATGTGAAAAGCTGCGCAAGCAGGGCCAGAGAGGCGCAGAACGGCACTGACGCCACGATCAAGATCGCGGAAAACGCGATCGAGATCGCCCGCGGGTAGGACTTCGGCGAAAACTCGTGCGCCAGAGCGTGCGTGGGAACGAAGTACTCGATCGGCGGCCAGAACTTGAACGCGAGGCTGCCATCGATCGTGCCGACGACGATCCCGGAGCGGAAGTGCAGGAAGAGCGAGAGCAGGCAGCCGACCTGCAAGATGACCCATGAGGCCAGCACGGAGATGAAGCAGAACTTCATCGTGCGCCCGTAGAAGCGCAGCTTGCTGTCGGCGTCGTCAGGGCTATCCGGTCCTGCCGGTTCGCCGACGATAGCAGGCTCCGGTCTCGCGAAGGCGACAACGGTCATGAGAGCGCTCCGAAGCGGGTTGTCACATCGTCGAAGATCTAGGAGTATCCGTCAAAGGATAATTTGTACCCGTGAGACGGTTATATGGTCGTCGATCGCCGACATGGGCTCATCTACCTGACGGGGGCGGCCCTGTCCTACCTCGGGAGCGCGCTCGCTCCGGTCGCCATGAGCTTTGCCGTGCTCGATGCCGGGCGTGGCGCGAGCGGCCTCGGCCTCGTCCTGGCCGCGCAGAGCATGCCCACGATCATCCTGTTGCTGCTCGGTGGCGTCCTGGGCGACCGCTGGTCGCGACGTGGCATCATGATCGGCGCCGATCTGCTGCGGAGCGTCGCGCAGACGATCCTGGCGGCCTGCCTGATCCATGGGCATGCCCCTCTGGCACTGATGGTCGTGGTCTCGGCGGTGATCGGGGTCGGCAACGCGTTCTTCCAGCCGGCGAGCGGGGGCTTCCTCACCGAGATCGTGGCGATGGAGCAGCTCGCTCGAATCAACGGATCGCTGAGAGCCGCCAACGCCCTCGCGATGGTGATCGGGCCGGCCGTCGGCGGTGTGCTTGTGGCCGCGGTCGGCCCCGGTTGGGGGATCGCCGTCGACGCGGGAAGCTACCTCGCGAGTGCGGCCTGCCTGCTTTCGATCAGGCTCCCCGCCGATGCGGCGCCACGCGCGGCGGCGAGACGATCCATGGGGCGCGAGCTGGCCGAGGCGTTGCAGGCGGTCCGGCAGACCCGTTGGCTTTGCCTGATCCTGGTCCAGTGCGGGGTTCTCAACATGGTGGCCTTCGCGCCCTTCAACGTCATCGTGCCGGCCGTTCTGTCGCGGAGCTCGGCCGGCGCGGGAGCGTGGGGCACGCTTCTGAGCGCGATCGGCGTAGGTGCCGTGCTCGGCGCCATCGCCTGCGCCCGTTCTCAGCCGCGCAGGCTGCTCATGGGCGTGGAAGCCGCGGCCATCATGCTCTCCGTTCCCATGTTCCTGCTCGCGCTCCACGCGCCGTTCCCGATGGTCATCATCGGGTGCGTCGCCTTCGGCGTCGGTGCCGCGATGCTCAGCGTCCTGACCATCACGGCCATACAGAAGGAGATCGCCCGCTCGATGCTGTCGAAGACCATGGCCATGGTCCAGTTGGCGAACATGGGCCTCACCCCCGTGGGCTACGTCCTGGCCGGCCCAGCCATGAAGTCGATGGGGGCGTCGACCAGTCTGGCCGTGAGCGGTCTATGCGTCCTCGCCAGCGCCGCGCTCCTGCTCGCCCGGCCCGAGATCCGCCGCTTCGAGTCCGGACCGTGCGCGCGTGGCGGCGGTTGACCGATCCTGAAGGCCGCCGCGTGGGCGCGGAAGTCAGCGGGCGGTCTTCATCCGCGAGAGCCGTGATGGGCGTGCCGGAACACGATCGCCGCGTCGGACCGCGTCGACGTCGCGAGGGCAGACCGGACCGGTGTCCGTGACGACGTGGTTGAGCGTCTACGGCCAGCGTCAGCCTTGGACGTCGACGGAGTCGAGGCCGCCCCGGCCGACGAACCGCTGCCTTAACGATGTCTTCATGGCGGTATGCAAAATGACACGAAGCAGACGCGTTCCATGACGCAGCAGGAAGTTCGCATGATCGGTCGGTATATTTCGTCGAGAGCACGGGAACTGGAGGCAAAACAGCAGGCCATCAGCAAGTCGCAAGCCGTCATCGAGTTCAAGCTGGACGGCACGATCATCTGGGCGAACGACAACTTCCTCTCGGCCCTCGGCTATGGCCTGGACGAGGTCAAGGACAGGCATCACAGCATGTTCGTGGAGCCGTCCTACCGCGACAGCGACGGATACCGTCAGTTCTGGGCAACCCTCGCCGAAAGCAAATATCAAGCCGCGGAGTACAAGCGAATCGGCAAGGGCGGCCGCGAAGTCTGGATCCAGGCTTCGTACAACCCGATCCTGGATGCCAGGGGCAAGCCGTTCAAGGTCGTCAAGTTCGCGACCGACGTCACCGCGCAGAAGCTGCAGACGGCGAACTCCGCCGGTCAGATCGCGGCGATCGGCAAGTCAGCGGCCGTCACCGCCGCGATCGGCAGCGCCGTGTCGCCGGCGCGAACGCCCATGCTCCGACATCGTGCACTGGAACGAGACGGAGAGGGCGGCCACTTCGCCGCCTGCGAGCAGCCCGAACTGTTCGCGGCTCCGTTCAGGACATGATCAGGCCGCCATCGACGTTGATGGTCTGGCCGGTGATGTAGGCGCTGTCGGGACCGGCCAGGAACGACACCAGGGCCGCGACCTCCTCGCCGCTGCCGGCGCGGCCCATCGGGATGTTGCCGATCCATTCCTGCATCAGCGCGCCGGGCGCGTACTCGCCGAGCAGCTTGCCCCAGGCGGCGTCGTTGTAGGCCCACATGTCGGTGTCGATGATGCCGGGGCAGAACGCGTTCACCGTGATGCCCTCGCGGGCGACTTCCTTGGCCAGGCTCTGGGTGACGCCGATCACGCCGAACTTGCTGGCGGCGTAGTGCGGCGTGAAGATGAAGCCCTGCCTCGCCTGTCCCGAGGCCGTGTTGATCAGCCGGCCGCCGCCGCCGTGCTTGCGGATGCGGCCGATCGCCTCGCGGCAGCACAGGAACACGCCCTTGGTGTTCACCGCCATCACCCGGTCCCACTCGTCCTCGGTCATCGCCTCGATGCGCGCGATGGTGATGATCCCGGCGTTCTGCACCGAGATGTCGACGCGGCCGTACGCGGCCTCCGCCGCGTCGTACAGCCGCGCGACGTCGGCGACGGAGGTCACGTCCGCCTCGATCGCGGTCGCGCGGCCGCCGGCCTCGTTGATGCGCCGCGCCACCTGCTGCACCCCCGCCTCGTTGGCGCCGAGCACCACCGCGGCGCCGTCCCGCGCCAGCCGGGTGGCGATGGCGGCGCCGATGCCGCGGCTGGCGCCGGTGACCACCGCGACCTGTCCGGCCAATGTCATCTCGTGTTCCTCCTCAGGACGATGCGGCGTCGATGCGCGCCGCGGTGAACTGGTCGGTGATCAGCACGTCGACGAAGCCGCCGCGCAGCGCGCCCAGCAGGGCCGCCACCTTGCGGCGACCGCCGGCCACCGCGACCACTCGCGGCACCGCGCGCAGCGCCTCCAGCGTGATGCCGACGACGCGGCCCTCGAACGGGGAGCGGATCGGCGTGCCGTCGAGGTCGAAGAAATGCAGGCAGATGTCGCCGACCGCGCGCAGCCGGCCGAGCTCGCGCAGCTCGCTCGCGGTGAAGATGTTGCCGCTGTCGGCCAGCAGCTTCGAGGGCTCCACCGCGCCGACCCCGACCAGCGCCATGGTGAGTGCGGCGAACCCGGCGATGGTGGCGGCGACGTAGGGATCGGAGACCAGCGCGTCGCGCGCCTCGATCGATCCGGCGACACCCTGCGTCGCCAGCAGCAGCGGCGTCGCACCGGTGAGCCGGGCGAGCCGCGTGGTCAGGGTGGTGG
>CAXTNB010000065.1:0-10284 GCA_964245385.1 uncultured Acetobacteraceae bacterium
GAGGACCCGCGTCGATGCGGTCCTCGTGGTGTCCGAACAGGGCCGCTACGTCAGCGACGCCCGCCGGCTGTTCGCGCTGATCGACCGCAACCGGCGCAACACGGTGCGCGCCTGGCACGTGTACTACCTGCAGAACAGCCATGCCAGCGACACCGCCAACCTGCTGCAGCAGGCCTTCACCCCCAACAACGTCACCATACAGCCGAGCACGCCGCGGCAGCTGCCGCAGAACAGCCAGCTCGGCAGCGGACAATCGAGCGGCGGCCTGGGCGGCGGCAGCAGTCTCGGCGGCAGCAGCCTGGGCGGCAGCAGCCTGGGCGGCGCCGGCTCCGGCAGCCTCGGCGGCTTCGGCAGCAGTGCCGGCACCGGCGGCGGCCCCTCCGGCGGCGGCACCAGCGCGGGTTCCACCAGCGCGCCACCTTCCGGCGGCGGCGCCTCGGCCAACCCGCTGCTCGGCGGCCTCGACAGCGCCGGCGGCGGCGGCGGCGGCGGCACCGACAACGGCATGCGCATCATCGCCAACATCCAGAACAGCGCGGTGCTGGTCTACGGCACCGAGCGCGAGACCGACGCGGTCAGCCAGATGCTGCGCCGGATCGACATCGTGCCGCTGCAGGTGCGGATCGACGCGGTGGTCGCCGAGGTCGACCTCAACGACGCGCTGCAGTACGGCACCCAGTTCTTCTTCAAGTCGGGCGGCATCAACGGCGTGCTCAGCAACGCCGCGAGCACGACCCCGATCACCGGCACCATCGCCAGCACGGTCAGCAGCGCCGGGCTCGGCGCCAGCCTGCCGGGGCTGGTGATCGGCGGCCTGAACAACGGCGGCGCGCCGCTGGCGATCTCGGCGCTGCAGGCGGTCACCACCGTGCACATCCTGTCCTCGCCGGAGCTGCTGGTGGTGGACAACCAGCCGGCGCGCCTGCAGGTCGGCCAGCTGGTGCCGTATCAGAGCGGCACCGCGCAGAGCACGCTGACCAGCACGTCCTCGATCGTCAGCGAGATCCAGTACCAGCCCACCGGGGTGATCCTGGAGGTCACGCCGCGGGTCAACACCGGCGGCCTGGTGACGCTGGACGTGTCGCAGGAGGTCAGCGCGGTGGCGCAAGGGGTGACCACCACCGGCGTCAACTCGCCCACCTTCACCACCCGCAACGTCAATTCCCGCGTGGTGGTGCAGGACGGCCAGACCATCGGCATCGCCGGCCTGATCACCGACAGCGTCAGCCGCGACAACAGCGGCATCCCCTGGCTGAAGGACATCCCGATCCTGGGCGCGCTCGCCTCGACCCAGAACAACAGCCGGCAGCGCCAGGAGCTGCTGGTGCTGATCACGCCGCACGTCATCCACGACCAGCACGACGCGCAGGCGCTGACCGAGGACCTGCGCGAGCAGCTCAGCAACGCCGCCGCGGTGCCGTTCGAGAATCCCTCGGCGACCGGCAGTGCCGATCCCAACCGCCGGGTGCGGCGCAGCCTTGACCTGGAGCAGTAGCCGCACCGGGGACGCGTCCGCGTGAGGCGGCGTTTGCACCGCGAGCGCGGCTTCGCGCTGCTGATCGTGCTGTGGACGCTGTCGCTGCTGTCGCTGCTGATCGCGCAGCTGACCGGCTCCGGCGGCCAGGCGGTGCGCCTCGCCGGCAACCTGCGCGCCCAGGCGGCGCTGCAGGCGGCGGCCGACGGCGCGGTGCAGGAGGCCGGATACCACCTCGCCGCCGCCGGCGTGGCGCACTGGCCGGCGGACGGCGCGGTGCGCGAGCTGCGTCAGGACGGTGCGGCGATCCGGCTGCGCATCACCAGCGAGGCCGGGCGCGTCAACCCCGGCATCGCCTCGCTCGAGCTGATGGCCGCCCTGGTGCATCAGTGCGGCGCCGAGCTGCCGCAGGCGAGCGCGGTCGCGGCCTCGATCGTCGCCTGGCGCTTTCCCACCGCGCAGGGCGGCTACGGGACCGCCGAGTACCGGCAGGCCGGGCGCGCCTACGCGCCGCCGGGGCAGCCGTTCGAGAGCCTCGACGAGCTCGGGCTGGTGCTCGGGATGACGCCCGATCTGCTTCGCTGCCTGACGCCGCACCTGTCGCTGTTCCGCGACAACGATCCCGACCCCAACGCGGCCGATCCGCTGGTGCTGCGGGCGCTCGCCGAGGTGCTGGGCGCCCCGCCGCCGCTGAGCGGTGCGGCGCCCGACGAGAGCGTGGTCGTGGTCAGCGCGGTCGCCGCCGGGCCGGACGGCGCGCGGGCGGCGCGTCGGGCGATCCTGCGCATGGACCCGCGTCGCCCGGCACCGGGCGAGGCCGCCGACGCCCTGGCGCCGTTCCGGATCATGGACTGGCAGCGCTGAGACCGGCCGACGCGCCGCTCCGGGCACCGGCGCGGATTTGCCCGATGCGCGCGCTTGCTCTACTCGCTCTGCGGAGGACGGAGCAGGAAGCATCATGCCCACAGCCCTGATCACCGGCGTCACCGGCCAGGACGGCGCCTACCTCGCGGCACTGCTGCTGGAGAAAGGCTATCGCGTCGTCGGCCTCGCCCGCCGCTCCGCCTCCGCCGACCGGGTCAACGAGCGGCTGCGCTGGCTCGGCGTGCTCGAGCAGGTGGAGCTGGTGGACGGCGACCTGCTCGACCTGTCGAGCCTGATCCGCATCGTCCAGGAGGTGCAGCCGGACGAGGCCTACAACCTCGCCGCGCAGTCCTTCGTCGCCGCGAGCTGGCAGCAGCCGCTGCTCACCGGCGCGGTGACCGGCCTCGGTGCCGTCAACCTGTTCGAGGCGGTGCGCATCGCGCGGCCGGCCTGCCGGCTCTACCAGGCCTCCTCGTCGGAGATGTTCGGGCTGATCCAGGAGCCGGTGCAGAACGAGCGCACGCCGTTCTACCCGCGCTCGCCGTACGCGGCGGCCAAGCTCTACGCGCACTGCATGACGGTGAACTACCGCGAGAGCTTCGGGCTGCACGCCTCCTCGGGCATCCTGTTCAACCACGAGAGCCCGCTGCGCGGCATCGAGTTCGTCACCCGCAAGGTCACCGACGGGGTGGCGCGGATCAAGCTCGGCCTGGCCACGCAGCTGCCGCTCGGCAACCTCGACGCCACCCGCGACTGGGGCCACGCGCGCGACTACGTGCGCGCCATGTGGCTGATGCTGCAGCAGGACACGGCGGACGACTACGTGATCGCCACCGGCCGCACCACCTCGATCCGCGAGCTGTGCCGGATCGCCTTCTCGCACGCCGGCCTCGACTACCGGCAGCACGTCACCTCGAGCGCCGCCCTGATGCGCCCGGCCGAGGTCGACGTGCTGCTCGGCGACGCCGGCAAGGCGAAGCGGGTGCTGGGCTGGCAGGCGACCACCTCGCTCGAGGACATGATCGGCGAGATGGTCGATGCCGACCTCGCCCGGCATCGCGCGCGTCCCGCCCCGGAGCGAGAGACGCAGCGGAGCTGAGCGGGATGGATGCGCCGCCGCCGCGCCGCATCCTGGCGACCGGCCTGGGCGGCTTCGCCGGCCGCCACCTGGCCGCGGCGCTGGCCGAGCTGCTGCCCGACGCCGAGCTGCTGCCGCTCGGCTGCGACATCACCGATCACGCCGCCGTCGAGGCGCGCGTCGCCGGCCTGCGGCCGGACGCCTGCATCCATCTCGCCGCGATCGCCGCGATCGGCGTCGCCCACGCCGATCCGGCGCGCGCCTGGCAGGTCAACCTGCACGGCACGCTGGCGCTGGCCGCAGCCCTGCGTCGGCACGCGCCCGCGGCCGCGCTGATCCACGTCTCCTCGGCCGACGCCTACGGCCGCTCGTTCGGGTCCGCGGCAGCGCTCGACGAGCGCGCGGCGCTGGCCCCGATCAACGTCTACGGCGCCACCAAGGCGGCGGCGGACCTGGCGCTCGGCGCGCTAGCCACGGACGGGCTGCGGCTGATCCGGCTGCGCCCGTTCAACCATGCCGGGCCCGGCCAGGGCGAGGATTTCGTGCTGCCCGCCTTCGCGGTGCAGCTCGCCGCGATCGCCGCCGGCCGCCAGCCGCCGGTGCTGCGCACCGGCAACCTCGACAGCGAGCGCGACTACCTCGACGTGCGCGACGTCGCCCGCGCCTACGCCCTGACGCTGCGGCGCGCGCGCGCGCTGCCCCATCGGACGATCCTCAACCTTGCCTCCGGCACGCCGCGCCGGATCGGCGACGTACTCGCCGAGCTGATCGCGCTGGCCGGGGTGCGGGTCGAGGTCGAGCCGGACCCGGCGCGCATGCGCCCCTCCGACATCCCGCGCGCGGTCGGCGATGCCGGCCTGGCGCGCGAGCTGCTCGGCTGGGCGCCGCGCGTGCCGTGGTCGCAGACGCTGCGCGACGTGCTGGAGGACTGCCGCCGCCGCAGCTGAGCGACTGCGACGCCCCGCGCGCCCGGCCGCGTCACCCGGCGGTCTTCGGCGCCAGCTGCTGCACCCGGGCGCCGTCCTCGCCCAGCCACTCGGCGTTGCGGGCGGTCTCGTCGAAGTGCGCCGAGGTCTTGAACAGCTCGTACTCGCCGGCCTGCGCGGCACCCGCGGTCTTGGCCAGGATCGCCGCGACCTGCCGGTCGTCCATCGGCCGGAAGCTGCGCGTCGCCTCCAGCGCCTGGTCGATCGCGCGGCGGTTGTCCAGCCCGGTGATCACGGTCGCGGTCGGCAGGTTGAGCGCGTAGTGCAGGCACTCGATCGGCGTCACCGTCCTGCTCTTCAGGATCACCCCGTCGGCGCCGCCGAAGCACTTCATCGTCATCACGCCGAGGCCGTGCTGCAGCGCCACCGGCATCGCCTCGCGGGCGAAGCTGCGGTAGTGCGCGTCCATCACGTTGCTCGGCATCAGCACCGCGTCGAACTGGAAGCCGTGCCTCGCCGCGACCTGCAGCATGTACAGGTGGATCGCCGGGTCCTTGTGGCCGGTGAAGCCGATATGGCGGATCTTGCCGGCCTGCTTGGCGGCGATCGCGGTCTCGATCGCGCCGCCGGGGGCGAAGATGCGGTCCGGATCGTCGAAGCGCAGCACCTCGTGGAACTGCCACAGGTCGATGTGGTCGGTCTGCAGCCGCTCCAGCGAGGTCTCCAGCTGCTGCTGCGCGGACTGCTTGGTGCGTCCGTCGACCTTGGTCATCAGGAACACGCGCTTGCGGTAGTCGCCCTGCGACAGCGCCATGCCCATGCGCTGCTCGCTGACGCCGTGGTTGTAGTCCCAGGCATTGTCCATGAAGGTGATGCCGCGCTCGATCGCCTCGTGGCACAGCCGGATCGACTGCGCCTGGTCGATGGCGGGCTTGGCGAAGTGCGAGCCGCCGAAGCCGATCGCCGAGACGCGCTCGCCGGTGCGCCCCAGCGTGCGATACAGCATGTCGCCGCGACGCTCTCCCGGATCGGTCAGCTTCGGCAGCGGCGGCAGCCCCGGCTCGTCGGCGGCGGCCGCGGTGCCGCGCACCAGGGTGCCGGCGAGGCCGCCGGCGACCACGCTCTTGAACAGGCTGCGTCGTTCCATCTCGGATCTCCTGCTAACCTCGGGTAATACCGGGGCGCTAGCCCTTGCGCCTTAGGTCGAGCGATGCGGGAAGGTTCCGGCTCCATGCGGCATATCCATCTCGATCCGCTCGGCGGCGCCGCCGGCGACATGTTCGTCGCCGCGATGCTGGCGTGTTTTCCCGAGCACCGCGACGCGGCGATCGACGCGGCACGGCGCCTCGCCGGCGTCGGCTGCCGGCTCGTCGATCACGATGACGGCACCCTGACCGGATCGCGCTTCGAGGTGGACGCGCCGGCCGCGCGCCCGGAGCACGATCACGGGCAGCGGTCGGCGCAAGGGCATGGGCACGTGCATTGGCGCGCGCTGCGCGCGCGCATCGCCGCCTCCGACCTGCCGCCGCCGGTGCGCGAGCAGGCGATCGGCATCTTCACGGTGCTGGCCGCGGCGGAAGCGCGCGTGCACGGCGTGCTGCCGGACGCGGTGACGTTCCACGAGGTCGGCGCCGCGGACTCGGTCGCCGACATCGTCGCCGCCGCGTGGCTGATCGCCGCCGCGGGTGCCGCGAGCTGGAGCGTCGCCTCGCTGCCGATCGGCTCCGGCCGGGTCCGCACCGCGCACGGACCGATGCCGGTGCCGGCGCCGGCCACGGCACTGCTGCTGGAAGGGGCGGCGATGCACGATGACGGGGTGGCGGGCGAGCGGGTGACGCCGACCGGGGCCGCGATCCTGCGCCACCTCGCCTGCTTCGGCGCTCCCAGGCCGCCCGGCGTGCTGCGCCGCTCCGGCTTCGGTTTCGGCACGCGGCGCCTGCCGGGCATGAGCAACTGCCTGCGCGCGCTGGTGTTCGAAGCAGAGGCAGGCCCGGAGTCGGGCGCCTCCACGCTGCAGCATCGGGAACTGGCGGTGATCAACTTCGAGGTCGACGACCAGTCGGGCGAGGAGCTCGGCGCCGGGCTCGAACGGATCCGCGCCGCCGCGGGCGTGCACGACGTGATCCAGATCGCCGCCATCGGCAAGAAGGGACGTCTCGCCGCCCACGTCCAGGTGCTGGCGCGGCCGGACGCGCTCGACGCCGTGTCCGGGCTGTGCTTCGACGAGACCACCACCATCGGCCTGCGCACGCATCTGGTGCAGGGACGGGCGCTGTCGCGGCGGCTGGTCGAGGTGCCGGTCGACGGCCAGGCGATGCGGGTCAAGCTGGTCGATCGCCCCGGCGGCGTCACCGGCAAGGCGGAGTCCGACGACGTGCTCGGACTGCCGGGGCAGGCGTCGCGCAGCCGGCGGCGGCGCGAGGCCGAGGCGATCGCCGAGACGGGGATCGAGGCGGCGGGGCAGGGAGCACGCGAATGAACCTGGCGGACGCGCTGGAGCGGCTCGATGCCGAGCTCGCGGGGATCGACGCGGCGGCGATCGCGGTCAGCGGCGGCATCGACAGCCTGACCCTCGCCACCGCGGCGCACCGGCTGCTCGGCGCGCGCGTGAGCATGCACCATGCCACCTCGCCGGCGGTCCCCGGCGAGGCGACGGCGCGCACCCGCGCGCTGGCGGATCGACAGGGCTGGTCGCTCGACGTGTTCGACGCCGGCGAGTTCGACGATCCGCGCTACCGCGACAATCCGGTGAATCGCTGCTTCTTCTGCAAGACCAGCCTCTACGGGGCGGTCGCCGCCCGCACCGACCGCACCATCCTGTCCGGCACCAACCTGGATGATCTCGGCGAGTATCGCCCCGGGCTGGAGGCGGCGCGACGGCACGCGGTGCGTCACCCCTTCGTGCAGGCGCGGATCGACAAGCGGACGGTGCGCGCGCTGGCGGCGCAGCTGGGGCTCGGCGCGCTGTCCGAGCTGCCCTCGGCTCCCTGCCTGTCGAGCCGGATCGAGACCGGGATACGCATCGAGCCCGCGATGCTGGCGATGGTGCACGAGGCCGAGCGGCACGTCACGGCACGGCTCTCGCCGCAAGTCGTGCGCTGCCGCGTGCGCGCCGGCGGCATCGTCGTCGAGCTCGACCAGGCGACGCTGGAGGCGCTGGATCACGAGCGGGCCGAGCGGCTCGGCGGCGAGCTCGCGGCGCTCGGCCGCGCCGCCGGCCTGCCGGGGCCGGTGGATTTCGCGCCGTATCGCAACGGCAGCGCGTTCATCCGACGCCTGCCGTGAGCGGGCCGGCATCCGAGCCCGTGCCCGAGTTCGTGCTCGACGAGGCGCGCGCGCAGCGAATCGGCTTCGGCGAGGCGGTGTTCTGCGCCGGCAAGACGGCGTCGCAGATCGCGGCGATCCTGGAGCGTGCGCAGGCGCCGCTGCTGCTGACCCGGCTCGATGCCGAGCGTTTCGCGGCACTGCCGGCAACGGCGCGCGACGGCCTCGACTACGACCCGCTCTCCGGCACCGCGTTCTCCGGCGCGCCGCAGCCGCTGCGCGGTCCGGCGCGGGTCGCGATCGTCACCGCCGGCACGTCCGACCTCGCCGTCGCCCGCGAGGCGGCCAGGACGCTCCGCTTCGACGGCCACGACGCGACGCTGGTCGCCGATGTCGGCGTCGCCGGGCTGTGGCGCCTGATGCGCCGGCTCGACGAGCTGCGCCGCATGCCGGTGCTGATCGTCGCGGCCGGCATGGACGCGGCGCTGCCGACCGTGCTGGGCGGCCTGGTGCCCGGCTTGATCATCGCCCTGCCGACCTCGGTCGGATACGGCGTCGCGACCGGCGGCCACGCCGCCCTGAACGCGATCCTGGCCAGCTGCGCGCCGGGGATCGTCACCGTCAACATCGACAACGGCTACGGCGCCGGCTGTGCCGCGATGCGCGTGCTCGGCGTGCCGCCGCCGGCCGCGACGGCCGGCTGAACCCGCCACGCAGGAGAGACGCCATGGAACGACGCAGCTTCATCAAGGCCACGGCCGCCGGCGTCGCCGCCGCCGCGGTGGCGCCCGCCGCCCACGCCCAGATCGAGACCAGCCAGGGCGGCGCGGTGCGCGCCACCGGCCCGGTGACCTCGCAGATCGCCGAGCATCCGGACATGAAGTACCGCCCGCTCGGCCGCACCGGCGAGCGGGTCTCGCTGGTCGGGCTGGGCGGCTTCCACCTCGCCAAGCCGGGCGGCATGAGCAACGCCGAGGCGATCCGCGTGGTGCACGCCGCGATCGAGTCCGGGATCAATTTCTGCGACAATTGCTGGGACTACAACGGCGGCGCCAGCGAGGTCCGGCTCGGCCGGGCACTGGCGCGCGGCTGGCGGTCGCGCACCTTCCTGATGACCAAGATCGACGGCCGCTCCGCCAAGGCGGCGATGCGCCAGATCGAGGAGTCGCTGACCCGGCTGCAGACGGATCACGTCGACCTGCTGCAGTTCCACGAGATCATCCGCATGGACGATCCCGAGCGGGTGTTCGCCGCCGGCGGCGCGCTGGAGGCGGTGCTGAAGGCGCGCGAGCAGGGCAAGCTGCGTTATATCGGCTTCACCGGCCACAAGAGCCCGGCGTTCCACAGGCACATGTTCGACGTCGCCGACCGGCACGGCTTCCACTTCGACACCGTGCAGATGCCGCTCAACGTCATGGACGCGCATTTCGACAGCTTCGAGCACGGCGTGCTGCCGGTCGCGGTCGCGCGCGGCACCGCGGTGATGGGCATGAAGGCGTTCGGCGACCCCTTCATCCTGGACACCAAGGCGGTGTCGCCGATCGAGATGCTGCAGTACCCGATGAGCCTGCCGGTGGCGCTGCAGATCACCGGCATCGACAGCCTCGACATCCTGCAGCAGGCGCTGCAGGCGGTGCGCAGCTTCGTGCCGCTCACCCCGGAGCAGCGCGCCTCGCTGCTGCAGCGCACCGCGGCCCTGGCCCGCGACGGCCACACCGAGAAGTACAAGGTCTCCAACCACTTCGATGGCACGGTGCACAACCCGCAATGGCTCGGCTAGCGGGCCGACGCCCGCGGCGGCGCTTACATTTCTTAAACGAGAACCTGTAGCCGGGGCAGCGCGGCCACCCCATCTGTGCTGCCGGCTGCCCGTCCCGCGGCAGCGATATGCATGAGCTCGGACATGGCACGCATCCGCACCTTTCTCAGCCTGACCCCACTTCCGCTGCTGCTCGGCCTGGGCGCCTGCGCGGTGTCGCCGCCGACGCCGAGCTTCGTGGCACTCCCCTCCGACGGCAAGAGCTTCGACCGCTTTCTCAGCGAGGACAATTACTGCCGGCAGTCCGCGCTGAGCCGAAGCGGCTATAACGGCGGCAACGCCCCGCATTCCGCGGTCGGCGGCGCGGCCATCGGCACGATCGTCGGCGCCGGCGCCGGCGCGCTGCTCGGCGCGGCCGCCGGCAACGCGGGCATCGGCGCCGCCGCGGGTGCCGGCACCGGGCTGCTGGCGGGCACGGCGATCGGCGCCGACAACGGCGCGGTGTCGGACGCGGTGGTGCAGCACAACTACGACAGCACCTACGCCGCCTGCATGGCGTCCTACGGCAACAAGCTGCCGCAGCCGGGGCAGATCAGCACCGCCTATCCGGTCAGCTACGGCTACCCGGCCTACGCGTACGGCTACGGCTACCCGTTCGCCTTCGGGCCGGGCTACGGCTTCGGCGGCTTCGGGTGGGACGGCTTCTACGGCGCCGGCTTCTTCGGGCCGAGCTTCTATTTCGGGCGCGGCTATTACGGCCGCGGCTTCTACGGGCACGGCTATTACGGCGGCGGCTTCCACGGGCACCGCTGAGACGCCGGAGGACAAGGCAAGGGGCTTTGCCCCTTGACCCCATCAAAGGCGGAGCCTCTGAAATCCGTTACTTGATGAATCGGGGTCTGGGGCCGCCGGCCCCAGT
>CAXTNB010000066.1:0-2787 GCA_964245385.1 uncultured Acetobacteraceae bacterium
GACGCGCTCGGTCTTGTTGCGGCTGCCGCAGTACACGATGGCGGCGCCGGTGGCGTCGCGATGCCGCTCCAGCAGGTCGGTGAGCTGGCGCAGCTCCGAGCCCTTCGGCCGCACCGCGATGTGCAGGTTGGCGCGGTGGAAGCTGGCGGCCAGCACCTCGGCGTCGGGCATCGCCAGCGCGTGCAGGATGTCGGTGCGGGTGCGCGGATCGGCGGTCGCGGTGAGTGCGACGCGCGGCACCCCGGGAAGCGCCTCGGGCAGGCGGGCAAGCGCACGGGACTCCGGCCGGAACTCGTGACCCCAGGCGGACACGCAGTGCGCCTCGTCGATGGCGATCACCGAGATCGCCACCCTGCCCAGCCGCTCCAGCATGCCGGGCGACAGCAGCCGCTCCGGCGAGACGTAGAGCAGGTCGAGACGGCCGGCGGCGAGCTGGTGGCGCACCCGCGCCGCCTCCTCGGCGTCGAGCTCGGAGTGTAGCGCGGCGGCGTTGATGCCGAGCTGGCGCAGTGCCGCGACCTGGTCGTCCATCAGCGCGATCAGCGGCGACACCACCAGCCCCATGCCCGGGCGGCACAGCGCCGGCAGCTGATAGCACAGGCTCTTGCCGCCGCCGGTCGGCATCAGCACCAGCGCGTCGCCGCCCGCCATGAGGCGGCCGACCGCGGCCTGCTGCAGGCCACGGAAGCCGGGAAAGCCGAAGATGCGCGACAGCACCTCGAGCGGCGGGCGGCCGGTCCAGCCGGCGTCGCCGCCGCCCTCGCCCCGGGCGGCGCTCATCCCGGCCGGATCCGCCATGCCCTCAGTCCCGCCGCGGCGTGCCGCGCCGGCATCTCGCGCGGCCCGCGATCAACGCGAGAAGTCGATCTCGACCCGGCGCGCGCCCACCGTCGGATCCTCGTTGGAGGGCTTGCGCGGATTGAGCTCGATCCGGTTGGCGGCGACGCCGTCGGCGCGCAGCGCCGCCGCGACGACCTCGCCGCGCCTGGCGGACAGCGCCTCGTCGGCCGACAGGTTGCCGTGCGCGGCGGCGTAGCCCGCGACCAGCACGTCGAACGAGGGGTTGTCGGCGGCGGCGTCGGCGGCGAGGCGGACCACCGCGCGGGCGGGCCGGTCGAGCGAGGCGGAGCCGGTGTTGAAGAACACCACGTACTTGTGCCCGAGCGCGCCGCCCTCGAACAGCGAGCAGGCGGAGAGGCCGGAGATCAGGCAGAGGGCGAGCGGCAGGCGACGCATGAGACGAGGTTTCCCCGGAGCTGGACGTGGAAGCCGATCTGTTAGAGCAATAAGGTCGGCCAGGGAAACCGCGCGCGGTCACCGCGCCGGCGCCGCAGCCCGGTCATGCCGCCGCGACCGCCCGGCCGTCCTGCAGCCGCCAGATCCGGTCGAGCCGCTCCACGCCGACCAGCCGATGCACGATCAGGATCACGCTGCGACCCGCCGCCGCCTCGTTCAGCGTGAGCAGGAACTGGCGCTCGGTGTCCGCGTCCAGGCCCGCGCGCTGCTCTCCGAGGCGCCGATCCTGATCCTCGACGAGCCTTGCGCGGGCCAGCGCCAGCCGGCGCCCCTGGCCGCCGGACACGCGGGTCGCCGACTCGCCGAGCCAGCACTCCAGCCCGTCCGGCAGGCTGCGCACCAGGTCGGCGATCTGCGCCCGCTCCAGCGCCGACCACAGTGCGGCGTCGTCGGCGTCGGGACGGCCGAGCAGCAGGTTGTTGCGGATCGAGTCGTCGAACAGGTGGCTGTCCTGGCCGACCCAGGCGAAGCGGGCGCGCACCGCCTGCTCGCTGAGCCGCGCGAGGTCGACGCCGCCGAGGGTGACGCGCCCGGCCTGCGGCGTCGCCACGCGCAGCAGCAGCGAGGCCAGCGTCGACTTGCCGGATCCGGAGGCGCCGAGCAGGGCGACGCGCGACCCCGCCGGGATCTCGAGGCCGAGTGACTCGAACACCGGCGCCCGCTCCGGCTGCCAGCGGAACCGCACGCCCTCGAAGCGCAGCGCCAGCCCGTCCGGCACCGCCGTCGCCGGGGCGGCGCGATCCGGCACCGCGGCGCCGGCTTCCAGCACCCGGCGCGCGGCGTGCGCCATGTGGCCTGCCAGCACGCCGGCGCGCACCAGGCCGGAGGCGGTGTCGAACACCGCCAGCAGCAGGAACAGGCAGAGCACCGACGCCATCGCGCCGAGGCGCGCGAACCCCAGCCCCAGCGAGGCCGCCAGCAGCAGCAGGATCGCCGCCTGGCCGCACAGGAACGCGCCGGCACCCGCGAGCGCGCCGTGCCGGACCAGGTCGGCCTGTGCGGCGATCAGCTCTGCCTCCCGCTCCTGCACGCGCGCCAGCGCCGGTGCGGCGGCGCCGAAGGCGCGTATCTCGCGCAGCCCGGATACCAGGTCGAGGGCGGCGATCCGCAGGCCGGACGCGGCGCCGGCGAGGCGGCCGCCCGCGGCCGCCGAGCGTCGTGCGGCGCGCCACGGCAGCAGCAGGGAGGCGAGCGCGAACAGCGCGCAGACCAGGATCGCGAGGCCCGGATCGAGCCGGCCGAGCAGCAGGGCCAGTCCCGGCAGGATCAGCAACGCCGCGCAGAGCGGCAGCAGCAGGCGCAGATACAGCCCGTCCAGCGCCTCGACGTCGCCGACCAGGCGGGACAGCGCGTCGCCGGTGTGGCGGAAGCCCAGGCCCCCCGCCGCCGTGCCGGCGAGACGTCGGAAGAACCAGACGCGCAGCTCGGCGAGTGCGCGGAAGGTGGCGCCGTGCGTCAGCAGCCGCTCGAGGTAGCGAAGCAGCACCCGGC
>CAXTNB010000066.1:2797-10165 GCA_964245385.1 uncultured Acetobacteraceae bacterium
GCGCCGGCCGGCGCCGAGGGCGCGCAGCGACCAGGCCGATACCAGCAGCAGGCCGATCGAGGCGCCGGCCAGGCGCAGCCCCGAGACGCCGAGCAGCGCCAGCCCGCAGAGCAGCGCCAGCAGCGACACCGCGACGCCGGCGCCGAGCCGCCCGGCCTGGCGGCGCCACAGCGACAGCACCGAGAGCAGCGGCGACAGCAGCGGCGGCGCCGGTGGCGGCGCCGGTGCCAGTGGTCGACGCGCGCTCATGCGACGCCGCAGGCCGGCGCCAGGCGGCCGCCGACTAGGTCGAGGCGACGGCCGCCGAGGCCACGCGCGGCCGCGGAATGGCTCGCCATCACCACGGTGCGGTGTCGGCCGAGCAGGCCGAGGCTGTCGAGGATGGAGCGCTCGGTGACGGGATCGAGGTGCGCCGTCGGCTCGTCGAGCAGCAGCAGCGGCGCGTCGCGCAGCACCGCGCGGGCGATCGCGACGCGCTGCGCCTGGCCGCCCGATAGGCCGTAGCCGCCCTCGCCGATCAGGGTGTCGAGCCCGGCCGGCAGCCCGGCGAGCACCGCGTCGAGCGAGGCCACGCGCAGCGCGTGGTCCAGCGCGTCGGGTGCGGCGTCGGGACGCGCGAACAGGATGTTGTCGCGCAGGCTGCCCGCGAACAGCACCGGCTTCTGGCCGATCCAGGAGATCAGGTCCGCCCGCTCCGCCGTCTCCAGGCCGTGCAGGTCGACGCCGTCGATCAGCACGCGGCCACGGTCCGGCCGGATGAAGCCCAGCAGCATCTCGATCAGGGTGGACTTGCCGGCGCCGGACGGCCCGACCAGCAGCACCGTCTCGCCCGCTGCGACGCGGAAGCTCAGCCCGTCCAGCGCCGGCCCGCGCGCCTCGTCCCAGGCATAGCGCACGTCCTCGAACGCCAGGCTCACCGCCCGGACGTGCGGCCGCGTCGCGATCCGCTGCGGCAGCTGCGCCACCGCCGGCAGCGCCGCCAGCGCCTCGGCGCAGGCGATCGCCTGCATGCGGTCCTGGTAGGCGAGCGCGAAGCTGCGCAGCGGCGCGAAGAACTCGGGCACCAGCAGCAGGCAGAACAGCGCCGCCGGCACCGGCAGCCGCACTCCGACACCGGCCGCCGTCCCTGGCGGCGCCCCGGCCACGGCGGGATGCAGCAGCCCGCCTCCGTCGTGCAGCGCGAGCACCACCAGGGCCGCCGCCATCGCGAGGTCGAGCCCGGCCGAGGACAGGAACGCCACCCGCAGCACCCGCATGGTGCGCACCCGCAGCTCCGCCGCGGCGACGGCGATGCGGCGCGCCTCGTCCTCGGTGCGGCCGGCGAGCACGATGGTGGCGATGCCGCGCATACGGTCGACGAAGCGGGTCTGCAGCCGCGACAGCGCCTGGAACTGGCGGCGCGTGGCGGCGGCGGCGCCGATGCCGAACACCGCCTGCAGCACCGGCACCGCGACGCCGCAGCAGAGCAGCACCAGGGCGGCGAAGGGCTGCACCAGGCCGGCCACCAGCAGCACCAGGAACGGTGCCGCGGCGGCCAGGGTGGCGGCGGGCAGGTAGCGGGCGAAGAAGCCGTCGACCGCCTCGATGCGGTCCACCAGCAGGGCGCTCAGCGCGCCGCTATGACTGCCGCGCAGCAGCCGCGGACCGGCCGACAGGATGCCGGCCAGGGTGGCGTGGCGGAGCCGCGCGCGCGCGCGTCCGCCGGCCCGTGCCGACAGGATCTCGGCCATTCCCCCCAGCGCCGCGCGCAGCAGCGCCGCCAGGGCGAAGCCCGGCAGCGCCCAGGGCAGCGATCCGGCGCCTGCACCGGCCAGTGCCGCGGCGAGGATGCTGGCGACGCACCAGGCCTGCCACAGCGACGTCGCCACCGCCGCCAGGTTCAGCAGGACCACGGGGAGTGCCGCCCGCCGGCCCAGGCGCGACTGCGCGCGCATCCACCCCTTCGTCGCTGCTCGATCGCTGCTCATCCCGACCGGCTATGTAGCCAAGCCGGGACGGCAGCAACAGGGGCGCCGATGCCGCCGGGGCGGTTCGGCTCGAGTTATGGCCGCAGTTTCATTCGGCGGCCTCGCGCTCGCCCTCGCGGTCCGGATCGTCGTCCGACCCGCCGCCGCCGACATCCGGCTCGCGCGGATGCAGCGGGAAGGTGAGCGTGTAGCGCGTGCCCTCGCCCTCATCGACCTTCAGGCACGCGCCGAGCTGGCGCGCGAAGCCGCGGATCAGCTGTATGCCGAGGCCGTCGCGTATGCCGGTCTCGGTCTCGGCGCGGCCGGCCGGTATGCCGACGCCGTCATCCTGGATCACCAGCCGGCCCATCGCCTCGCCGTCGTCGCGGCCGAGCTCGCTGAGACTGACCCGGACGTGGCCGCTGCGTCCGCCAGGGAAGGCGTACTTGACCGCGTTGCTGACCGCCTCGGTGACGATCAGCGACAGCGGCACCGCCTGGTCGGTGGCCATCTCGATCTCCGGCGCCTCGATGTGCAGCTGGATCCGGCGTCCCTGCTTCTCGCCGATCGCCTGGAACAGCTGCGAGCACAGCTCCTGCAGGAACGAGCGCATGTTCAGCGTCTGCAGCTCGCCCTCGGAGTACAGGTAGCGATGCAGGGTGGCGAGCGCGCGCACCCGATCGCGTGCCGAGGCGAACTCGGCGCGCGCCTCGGGCTGCCGGATGCGGTTGGCCTGCAGGTTCAGCAGCGAGGCGATGATCTGCAGGTTGTTCTTGACCCGGTGATGGATCTCCTTGATCAGCAGCTCCTGCTTGGCCTCAGCCTCGCGCAGCGTGTGCTCGTGCGAGGCCAGGCTGCGCGTCGCCTGGGTGAAGGCGCGGGACAGCTCGCGCAGCTCGAAGGGCATCAGCCGGACGTCGTGCGCCGCGTAGTCGCCCGCCTCGCGCCAGTGCGTGACGGCGCCGGTCAGCCGCTGCAGCGGCGCCACCACCAGCATGTTCGCACCGATGGCGACCGCGACCAGCCCGAGCCCCAGCAGCAGCACGATGCCGATCACGCGGATGATGAACACGCTGAGCGCGCGCGTCTCCTCCGTGGTCGGCTGGGTCAGGGCCAGCACGTCGACCGGGCCCGCGAAGCTGCTGATCACCGCGGCACCGTCATCGGCGGCGACCGGGCTGCCGCGGTCGGCGACGGCCGTCGCACGCAGGCTGGAGAGGTCGGCAGGAGCGGTCCAGCCGCATCCCTGGCACAGCGGCGCCACCATCCCGCCTGGGCCGATCAGCCAGGCGCGCAGCGGCAGGCCGTTGCCGAGGATCCCGGTGCGTCCGTCGCCGCCGAACAGGTCGTCCTTGCGCCATCCGAGCCGCATCTCGGCGACCAGGAAGCGGCCGGGGCCGACGCTGCGCGAGACCAGCTCCGCCGTCATCACCGGCGTGGCGTCGAGGGCGCGGCGCAGCGCCACGCGCTGGATGCCCGACGCGTCGGGCCGCACGACGTCGGCCGCGGCAACCGGGGAGGCGCCGTGTCCGGCCGAGCTGCAGAGGATGCGGCCGTCCGCCGCCACCAGGCTGAGCGCCTGGTAGCGCGGCGCCTGGGTGACCACGGCGAGGTGCAGCGCCTTGGTGCAGGCTTGCGGATCGCGCAGCTCGTCGAGCGAGGCCACGTCCTCGAGGAAGGCGTTGGCCTGCGAGAGATCCTGCTGCGCACGGTTCTGGAACAGCCCGACCAGCGCCTGGGCACGCGCCGCGCTGTAATTCGACGCGCTCTCGTAATTACGCCACGACACCAATCCGCAGAGCACGGCGAGCGGGATGCTCGACAGCAAGATGATCGCGATCATCCGGACGCTGACGGTATCGAAGACGCGACGCAGCCCGCCTGCGCCCGGCAGGATCCGGCGTCGCCGTGCCGTGGCCGCGCTTCGCATCCGGCATCGTCTCCAACGCCGGGGCGGGATCGCGTCCGCCCCGACAACTACTGCTGCTTGTCATCCTCGATGAGCCGCAGCAGCTCCTCGGGAATTGGCTCCTTGGCGACGTCGTCGAACAGCTGATGCAGGCCCCGGTTGAGCCACTGGTCGAACGCCGTATCGGGCTTGCGTCGCAGCCGTCGCGGCGGAGGATCCGAACTGTCATTGCGCTGAGTCATCAAGTCGCGTCAGTTCCGGATGCGTCGCGCCGGCGTCGTGGCCAGCACATCCTCTAGCGCCGGCGCAGCCTCACGGTTGCACCGCCGCCACGACGCGGTGCGCGGCTACACCAACACGCTGTCGTGCACCGCGACCGCGCGCGACGCCGCCTGCTTGCCCTCGAGCAGGCGGGCGATGCGCGCCGCCTTGGCGGCCGCGCGCCCGTCGCGCTCCGGCGTCTCGCCCATCAGCCAGGCCTCGAGCTGACGGCGGGCGCGGAACACCCGGCTCTTGGCGGTGCCGACGGCGCAGCCGGTCGCCTCGGCCAGCGCCTCGTAGCTCATGCCCTGCACCACCACCATGATCAGCGCCTCGCGCTGGTCGGCGGGCAGACGCGTCATCGCCTTGCCGAGATCCTTCAGCGCCAGCCGGTCCTCGTGCGGCGCCTCGGTCGCGAACACCGAGGACGGCACGTCGTCGATGTCGGTGGTGTCGCGGCGCTTGCGCAGGTTGGAGATGAAGCGGTTGCGCAGGATACGGTGCATCCAGGCCGCGAAATTTGTTCCGGGTATGAAACTCGCCTGTGCCGAGAGAGCGTTGCATACGGCATCCTGCACCAGATCCTCGGCGGCGGCGCGGTTGCGCGTCAGGGCGAGGGCCTGAACGCGCAGCTTGGGAAGGATGGTGATGACCTGACCGTGGAAACCGTGCGTCGCGTGGCTCGAGGCGCTGCTGGACATGAGGGCGATGTCTCCGTTTCTGGATCAGCAATGACCGGCTGCGACCCGGTGTTGCATCCGCCCTCGGAGCGCATGTTCACGAAAAAGCGAGGTGCGTCCGGGGTGCCCGGCGGGGTCCCGCCGTCGATTTGGCGTTCCGCATGGGGCAGGCTAGTCTGGCGCCATGCGCCGCTTCTGGATGACCGCGACATCTCCGAGGAACGGCACCGTGGTCGACGACGATCCGGGGGTCCGCGACGGTGCCGCCGGTTCAGCTCGAGGACGCCGTGTCCGAGCCCGCCATCGCCCGCGCGAGCTGGGTCCTGGCGCGGGAGACGCGCGCCTTGATGGTGCCGACCGGCACCGCGCAGATCGCCGCCGCCTGTTCGTAGCTGAGCTCCTGCGCGCCCACCAGCACCAGCGCCTCGCGCAGCAGCGGCGGCAGCGTGAACAGCATACGCTGCAGGTCGGAGAGCTCGCCGCGCAGCGCCGCGTCGGGCAGCGTGCTGGCGGGATCGGGCATCCGCTCGCTGAGCACGCGGCTCTCGCGCCGGCGGCGGCGGATCTGCTCGTAGAAGGCGTTGCGCTGGATCGTGAACAGCCACGCCTTGAGGTTGGTATCGGGCTGGAATTGCTGCCGCGCCGCCAGCGCCCGCACCAGCGTGTCCTGCACCAGGTCGTCGGCCGCGACCGCCTCGCGGGTCAGCGAGCGGGCGAAGCCGCGCAGGTCCGGCAGCAGGCGGGCGATGCGTCGGTGCAGGTCGCCCTCGGCGTCCCCGGCAGCAGGCTCGGATGCAGGCTTGAGCCCAGGTCGGGGCCCAGGTTGGGGCCCAAGTTGGGACAACGTCCGGACCTGCTGCCGGTCGTGACCCGGAACTGCTGCAGCCCGTCGAACCAAACCGCTTCCATTCATCCAAAGAGAGACGCCTGATGGCTACAACGCGGCGCGACGACCTGATCCGCGCTCTTCCCTACGCCAGACGTTATGCGCGTGCCCTCACCGGAAGCCAACCGCGCGGCGACCTGCTCGTCGCCGAGAGCCTGCGCGAGCTGATCTCGGCACCGGCCGACGACGTCACCGCGCGCCACGGCCTGTACAACTGGGTCACCAGGCGCTTCAATTTTGGGCTGGTCGATCCCGGCGCGGTGGATGGCGGGCTGACGGCGCAGCAGCGCCAGCTGCTGCTGCTCACCGCGCTCGAGGAGGTGTCGGTCGAGGACGCGGCACCGATCGTGGCGCTGGAGACGGCGGAGGCCGTGGCGCAGCTCAGCGAGGCGCGCGACCGGCTGCGCGCCGCGGCGGCCACCGACGTGCTGATCATCGAGGACGAGCCGATCATCGCGATGGACATCGAGGAGCTGGTGATGGGCTGCGGCCACCGGGTGGTCGGCGTCGCCTCCACCGAGGCCGACGCGGTGCGGATCGCGCAGAAGACCCGCCCCGGCCTGATCCTCGCCGACATCAACCTGGGGCTGGGCGGCGACGGCACCTCGGCGGTGAGCCGTATCCTGCGCCACCACTACGCGCCGGTGATCTTCGTCACCGCCTACCCGGAGCGGCTGCTGACCGGCGAGACGGTGGAACCCGCCTTCGTCATCACCAAGCCGTTCGAGCCGCTCACGCTGGCGATCGCCACCTACCAGGCGGTCACCGGCGGCGTCAGCCTCAAATGATGCGCCGGAAATGCTGCATCGGGGCGATTACCGCACTTGATCAACGCCGCCCTGATCGGTGACATACTGAAATGGTGACAGGGTCGGGGCGGGCTGCAACCGCCTGCCGGACCCGACGTTCGACCCGCGCCGTCATGCCCGGAACCGCTTCGCATCCGGACCGGTCAGCTCGTCGCGATATGCCAATCCCGAGCCCGCGGGGCGCTGCCGATCGCGCCCCCGCCCTATGGAGTCGCCCATGGACTCAGTCGAGAACACCCGTCCGGTCGAGAGTGCCCGCCCGGTCCAGGCGGCCTCGACCGTGCCGCTGCGGATCGTGCTCGCGGACGAGGCCGACGCGACGGCCGCCTCGGTCGCCTCGCTGTGGACCGACGCCGCCGCCGGGTTCGATCGGCTGCTGGTCGCGGGCCTGCTCCGCGGCGCCGGCGAGCCCGGCGTGCTCGGCGGCCGACGCGAGGCGGCCGACGCGGTGGCGTCCCTGGTCGCGTCGGTCGGCGAGACGGTCGGGCTGATCGACCTCGCACTCGATCGCATCGCCGCCGAGAGCGACGTCGCGCGCGACCATCCCGACCTGTTCGCGGCGCCCGACCGCGCCGAGGCGCTGGACCCGCGCCTGGTGCCGACGCCGCACCTGGCGCGGCCGCTGCTGCGTGCCGGCGGCGCCTCCGCCGACGCGCTGGGCGGCTGGTGGGGGGAGCTGATCGCCGGATGGACGCGGGCAGGCCTCGCCGGCGTGCGGCTGCGCGGCCTCGCCGGGCTGCCGCCGGGCAGCATGGCGCCGCTGCTGCGCGCGCTGCGCCGGCACGCGCCCGACGCGCTGATCATCGCCGACACCGCGGTCGCCGCCTGGGCCGACATCGCCGCGCTGGAGGGGATCCGGCTCGACGGCGTGCAGTCC
>CAXTNB010000067.1:0-2191 GCA_964245385.1 uncultured Acetobacteraceae bacterium
CTGGCTCGGGCTCGACAAGCTCGAGCACTGGGACCGCAACGCGCCGCTTCCCGGCGACGATGCGGGCTCGATCAGCTGGGACGAGGCACGCCGTCGCGTGCTCGACGCCTACGAGGGCTTCGATCCGCGGGTCGGCGCGGTCGCGCGCCGGTTCTTCGACCGTCCCTGGATCGATGCCGCCCCGCGTCCCGGCAAGTCCGCCGGCGCCTTCGCGCATCCCACCGTGCCGTCGGCGCATCCCTACATCCTGCTGAACTTCCACGGCCGCACCCGCGACGTGATGACGCTGGCGCACGAGCTCGGCCACGGCGTGCACCAGGTGCTCGCCGCCGAGCAGGGCTACCTGATGTCGGGCACGCCGCTGACCCTCGCCGAGACCGCGAGCGTGTTCGGCGAGATGCTGACCTTCCGCGCCCTGCTCGACCGCGAGACCGATCCGGCCCGCCACCGGATCATGCTGGCCGGCAAGGTCGAGGACATGCTGAACACGGTGGTGCGTCAGGTCGCGTTCTACCGGTTCGAGACCCTGGTGCACGACGAGCGCCGGAGCGGCGAGCTGCTGCCGGAACGGCTGTGCGAGATCTGGATGCAGGTGCAGCGCGAGAGCCTGGGTCCGGCCTTCGACTTCACGGAGGAGTACGGCGTGTTCTGGTCCTACGTGCCGCACTTCGTGCACTCGCCGTTCTACGTCTACGCCTACGCGTTCGGCGACTGCCTGGTGAACGCGCTCTACGGCGTGTTCGCCTCCGGCCATCCCGGCTTCCAGGACAAGTACCTGGAGATGCTGCGCGCCGGCGGCACCAGGCGGCACCGGGAGCTGCTGCAACCGTTCGGGCTCGACGCCTCCGACCCGTCCTTCTGGCGGCGCGGGCTCGACGTGATCGCGGGCTTCATCGACGAGCTGGAAACCAGCTGATGGCCGAGCGGGACCTCGACCGCGGCAGCAGCGTCTTCGGCGAGCTGCGCCGGCTGGCACGCACCTCCGGCGCCGTCGGCGGCATCGCCGCCCGCCTCGCCGGCGAACGCATGGGCATACGCACCAACAAGCTGTCGCACGCGGAGGATCTGCGCGCGGTGCTCGGCGGCCTGAAGGGTCCGCTGATGAAGGTGGCGCAGCTGCTCTCGACGATCCCCGACGCGCTGCCGGAGGAGTACGCCGCCGAGCTGGCGCAGCTGCAGGCCAACGCGCCGGCGATGGGATGGTCGTTCGTGCGTCGGCGCATGTCCGCCGAGCTCGGTCCGGACTGGGAGCGACGCTTCCAGTCGTTCGGTCGCGAGGCGGCGGCGGCGGCGAGCCTGGGGCAGGTGCACCGCGCCGTGCTGCCGGACGGAGGCGAGGTGGCCTGCAAGCTGCAGTACCCGGACATGCCCTCGACGGTGGAAGCCGACCTGCGGCAGCTCAAGGTGGCGATGGGCATCTACCATCGCATGGACAGCACGATCCAGCAGGACGACGTCTACAAGGAGCTCGCCGAGCGGCTGCGCGAGGAGCTGGACTACAAGCGCGAGGCGACGCACCTGCGGCTGTACCGGCTGATGCTGCACGATTTTCCGCTGGTCACCGTGCCGGAGCCGGTGGAAGCGCTGTCGACCTCACGGCTGCTGACGATGCGCTGGGTCGACGGCAAGAGCTTCAAGCAGCGGCTGGAGGAGGATCCGTCGCAGGACAGCCGCGACAGCATCGCGCGCGCGCTGTTCGGCGCCTGGTATCGCCCGCTCTACGGCTACGGCGTGATCCACGGCGATCCGCACCTGGGCAACTTCCTGATCCGCTCGGACGACGGGCTGAACCTGCTGGATTTCGGCGCGATCCGGATCTTCCCGGCCCGCTTCATACGCGGCATCATCGACCTGCACGACGCGATCACCCGCAACGACCAGGATCTGGCGCATCACGCCTACCAGGCCTGGGGCTTCACCGACCTCTCGCGCGAGAAGATGGAGGTGCTGAACGGCTGGGCGCGGTTCCTGTACGAGCCGCTGATGCAGGACCGCGTGCGGGCGATCCAGGAGACCGACGACCCGCAATACGGCCGCGCCGTGCTGGAGAAGGTCTATGCCGGGCTCAAGCAGACCGGGGGGGTGAAGCCGCCGCGGGAGTTCGTGCTGATGGACCGCTCCGCCGTCGGCCTCGGCAGCGTGTTCCTCAGGCTGCGCGCCAAGCTGAACTGGCACCGCATGTTCCACGAGA
>CAXTNB010000067.1:2201-2652 GCA_964245385.1 uncultured Acetobacteraceae bacterium
GGTTGCGCTCCATGTGGGCGAGCTGGCGGTAGATCGCGAGGTAGTCGTCGGCCATGCGGCGCGCGGTGAAGCGGGTCTCGAACCGCCCGCGTATGGCGCCGGTGGTCAGCTCGCCGAGGCGGGCCACCGCGCTGATCGCGCTGGTCTCGTCCTCGACGATGAAGCCGGTCAGGCCGTCCTCGATCACTTCCGGCACCGAGCCGCGGTTGAAGGCGATCACCGGCGTGCCGCACGCCATCGCCTCGATCATCACCAGGCCGAACGGCTCGGGCCAGTCGATCGGCATCAGCAGGCCGCGGGCGCCGGACAGGAAGTCGGGCTTCTGCGAGTCGTTGATCTCGCCGATCAGCTCCACGCCGTCGCCCAGCATCGGCCGGATCTTGCGCTCGAAATACTCGGCATCGACCCGGTCGACCTTGGCCGCGATCTTCAGCGGCATCCCGCTGAAGAT
>CAXTNB010000067.1:2662-10155 GCA_964245385.1 uncultured Acetobacteraceae bacterium
CCCTTTTCCGGGCAGATCCTGCCCAGGAAGGCGAGGTAGTCGCGCGCGCTCGGCCGCGGCGTCAGCAGCTCCTTCGGCAGGCCGTGCAGCACCGTGCGCACGAAGTTGGCCTGCGGCAGCGGACGGCGCTGGCTGTCGGAGATCGAGACCACCGGCACCTTGTTGAAGGTGTTGAACACCGGCTGCAGCTCGGGCAGGTCGAGACGGCCGTGCAGGGTGGTGACGAACGGCATGCGCTGGCGGCTGAAGAACGAGAACGGCCAGTAGTCCATGTGGAAGTGCAGCACGTCGAAATCGTCCATGCGGCGGGCGATGTGCTCCATCATCAGCATGTGCGGCGCGATCGGGTCGCGGATCGCCGGGTCAAGACGCAGCGCCCGCGGCCAGGACGCGTGCAGATCGGCACTGGTCACGCTGTCGCCGCTGGCGAACAGGGTGACGTCGTGCCCGAGATTGACCAGCTCCTCGGTCAGGAACGACACCACCCGCTCCGTCCCGCCGTAGAGTTTCGGCGGGACCGCTTCGTGAAGAGGTGCAATCTGGGCAATCCGCATTAAGATGGGCTCCTTGCAAGGCATGATCCTTAAATCGTTGGATCGCGGCAATTTGGCGGCGACGCTGAGACTTTATCGGGCCAATTCGATCAGGATGTGGATCGTTCATGAACCGCTTCGGACCGCCCCGGTTTCCCTTCCGCACAGCTCTGCCCGCCTGGCTCCCGCATCCGAGTGGAACGACATGTCATCGCACCGCGTGAGGCGACCCAAGGATCCTTCGGTCACGGTCTCGGACGCCGACCTGGTGCGGCTGGCGAGCCGGCCGATGGCGTTCATGACGCGATACGTGATGCGCCATAAGCTGCAGCACGCCGTCATCATGCTCTCGGTGGTGCTGGCGGTCGGCTGCGCCGTCGGCTCGTCCTACGCCGTCAACTACCTGGTCGACACGCTGAACGCGCACCAGGGCGCGGCACACCAGGCCGGCCGCATGGGCCCGGTCTGGCGGGCGGTGATCTTCCTGGGCGGCCTGATCGCGCTCGACAACATGTCGTGGCGGATCGGCGGCTGGGTCTCCACCCACGCCTTCGTCACCGTGACCGGAGACCTGCGGCGCGACCTGTTCCGGCACCTGACCGGACACGCGCCCTCCTACTTCGCCGACCGCATGCCCGGCACCCTGGCCGGCCGCATCTCGGCGACCTCGACCGCCATGTTCACGCTGGAGAACCTGGCGTTCTGGAACGTGCTGCCGCCGTGCCTGAACGTCGCCTTCTCGATCCTGCTGATGGTCATCGTCAGCCCGCTGATGGCCGCGGTCCTGGTGGTGCTGGCGGCACTGCTGTCGTGGCTGATGTTCCGCCTCGCCGCCGGCGGCCGGCCGCTGCACCACCGCTACGCCACCGAGGCGGCGCGGGTCGACGGCGAGCTGCTCGACGTCATCAACAACATGCCGCTGGTGCGCGCCTTCGGCGCCACCCATCGCGAGCGTCGCCGCTTCGCCGACCGCATGAAGGTCGAGATGGGCTGGCGCGGCCGCTCGCTGCGCTACCTCGAGAAGCTGCGGCTGACCCACGCGGCGCTGACCGCGATCCTGACCGCCGGCCTGCTGATCTGGGCGATCCTGCTCTGGCAGGCGCACCGCGCGAGCGTCGGCGAGGTGGTCATGGTGACCACGCTCGGCTTCATGATCCTGCACGGCACCCGCGACCTCGCCGTCGCCCTGGTCGAGACGATCCAGCACGTCGCCCGGCTCGCCGAGGCGCTCGGCACGCTGCTGCTGCCGCACGACATGCCCGACGCTCATGACGCCAGCGGCTTCGCCGGGCCGGCGAAGGGCGAGGTGGTGTTCGACCGCGTCACCTACGCCTATCCCGGCGGCACGCCGATCCTGGACGGCTTCGACCTCAAGGTCGATGCCGGCACCCGCGTCGGCCTGGTCGGACGCTCCGGCTCCGGCAAGACCACCGTGCTCGCCCTGCTGCAGCGGCTGCGCTACATCCAGGGCGGCCGCATCCTGATCGACGGCAAGGAGCTGGGCCGACTGACCGAGGAGGCGCTTCGCTCGGCGATCTCGGTGGTGCCGCAGGACGTCACCCTGTTCCATCGCACCGTCATGGAGAACATCCGTTACGGCAAGCCGGAGGCCTCCGACGAGGAGGTCGAGGCGGCGGCCGAGGCGGCGGAGTGCCGCGACTTCATCGAGGCGATGGAGGACGGCTTCAACACCCCGGTCGGCGACCGCGGCGTCAAGCTGTCCGGCGGCCAGCGGCAGCGGCTGGCGATCGCGCGCGCCTTCCTGCGCAACGCGCCGATCCTGCTGCTCGACGAGGCCACCAGCGCGCTCGACTCCGAGAGCGAGCTGCGCGTGCAGCACGCGCTCGACCGGCTGATGGTCGGCCGCACCGTGATCGCGGTCGCGCACCGCCTCTCCACCCTGCGCGACTTCGACCGCATCATCGTGATGCAGTCGGGGCAGGTGCTGCAGGACGGCGCGCCCACCGACCTGGAGCGGGTCGAGGGGCCGTACCGGGACCTGCTCAGCCTGCAGGCGGTCAGCCTCGAGGACGTCGAGTGAGGAGGCTTCGATCAAATGCTTGTGAACGGAGCGTTTTGATATCATAATGACAGCTCCTGGCCGAGCACCCTGCCGGCCCAGTTCGAGCTGGATTGTTCCGTATGCGTTTCGTTCATTCCTCCGAGCTTCCCCTCCGTCCGGGGATCCTAGGTGCGGCCACCCACCTCGCCGGCGAACCGCAGCACGTCGCGGGCACGAACCTGGAGCCCGTGCTGACCAGCGCGGCACGGGAGAACCTGAGCCAGCGCGCCTACCTGCGCATCCGCTCCTCGCTGATCCATAGCGAGCTGCGTCCGGGACAGCGACTGGTGCTGCGCCCGCTGGCCGCCGAGCTGCGGCTCAGCCCGACGCCGGTGCGCGAGGCGCTGCTGCGGCTGGTCTCCGAGCAGGCGCTGACCCTGGACGAGCGCGGCTCGGCCATCGTGCCGGTGATCGGGCTCGAGGAGTTCCGCGAGATCATCGAGATCCGCTGCGACCTGGAGGGACGCGCCGCCGCCCGCGCCGTGGTGCAGGCGAGCCCCGCCGAGGTCGAGCAGATCGCCTTCCTGATGCAGGCCTACCAGGCCGCGGTGCAGGCCGACGACCAGCCCTCGATGCTGGGCCGCAGCGCCGAGCTGCATCGCCTGGTCTGCCGCGTCGCCCGGGCGCCGCTGATCCTGCGCATCCTGGAGGGCATCTGGATGCGTATCGGGCCGGTCTACGCGCTGCGGACCGCGGCGCCGCCGCAGCCGTTCGACGGCAGCCATCCGCACGAGCGCCTGCTGGCGGCGTTCCGCGGCCGCGATCCCGACGCGGCGCGCGAGGCGGTGATCGCCGACGTGCGACGCAGCTCGGACTGGCTCGAGCGCGCCCTGAGCGGGGTGGAGCCGGAGCCGACGCAGGACTGACGGCAGGCCAGGGCGCGGCCGCGGCGGAGGTCAGGAGGGAGCGGACTGCACCTTCGGCTCGGTCAGGTTCTTCAGGCCGGGCACCTCGATGTCGATCTCCAGCGTGGAGACCGAGGCGCCGCGGTCCAGCTTGATCTGCACCTTGTCCTGGTCGATCGTCACGTGCTTGGCGATCACCGCCAGGATCTCCTCGCGCAGCTTGGTGATCAGGTCGGACTGGCCCTCGTACCCGCTGCGCTCGTGCGCCAGCAGGATCTGCAGCCGGTCGCGCGCCACCGGCGCCGAGTTCTTGTTGCGGTTGAAGAAGCCGAGGAGGTTCATGCCGCCCTCCACTTGAACCACTTGGCGAACAGGCCCTTGCGGTCGCTCGGCACGCTCATCTCCAGGCTCTCCCCCTGCAGGCGCCGCACCGCGTCCATGTAGGCGCGCGCCGGCGCGCTCTCCGGGTTCGCCAGCGTCACCGGGGAGCCCAGGTTGGACGCCCGCAGCACCTCCTCGCTCTCCGGGATGATGCCGAGCAGCGGGATCGACAGGATCTCCAGCACGTCCTCGGTGCGCAGCATCTCGCCGCGCGCCGCGCGTATCGGATCGTAGCGGGTCAGCAGCAGGTGCTTGTCGAGCTTCTGGCCGTTCTTCGCCTTGAGCGTGGTGCTGTCGAGCAGGCCGATGATGCGGTCGCTGTCCCGCACCGACGAGACCTCCGGGTTGGTCACCACCACCGCCTCGTCGGCGTGGTACATGGCCAGCTGCGCGCCCTTCTCGATGCCGGCCGGGCTGTCGCACACCACCCAGTCGAACTTCTCCCGCAGCTCGTCGATCACGCGGGCGACCCCGTCGGGGGTGAGGGCGTCCTTGTCGCGGGTCTGCGAGGCCGGCAGGATCGACAGCGTCTCGCAGCGCTTGTCGCGGATCAGCGCCTGGCTCAGCTTGGCGTCCCCCTGCACCACGTTGATCAGGTCGAACACGACGCGCCGCTCGGCACCCATCACCAGGTCGAGGTTGCGCAGGCCCACGTCGAAATCGACCACGACGACGTTCTTGCCGCTGAGCGCCAGTGCGGCACCGATCGCGGCGGTCGAGGTCGTCTTGCCGACTCCGCCCTTGCCCGATGTGACGACCAGAACCTTGGCCATGGATCCTCCTGTGCGAGTTCAGTCGAGCGGCAGAAGCAGCAGCGTCTCGTCGTCGAGCCGGGCATGGGTGCTGCGTCCGACCAGGCCCGTCGGCATGTCCTCCGCCGTCATGTAATAACCGTCAATGGCGATCAGCTCCGCGTTCATCCGCCGGCACAGGATGCGCGCGTCGCGGTTGCCGCCGAGACCCGCGACCGCCCGGCCGCGCAGCGTGCCGTAGACGTGGATGGAGCCGCCCGCCGCCACCTCGGCGCCGGAGGCGACCGAGCCGATGACGATCACGTCCCCCTCGGCGAAGACGATGGACTGCCCCGACCGCACCGGCTCCTCGATCAGCAGCGAGGGCGCACCCGTCGGCTTCGACCGCGTCGTCCCGCCCTCCTGCGGTGCCGCCTCGGCCGCCTCCGCCGGCAGCTCGACCGCGCCGATCGCGCGCCCGCCCTCGAAGCCCCGCGGCCAGTTCCAGCCGGCGGTGGCCTGCCAGGAGGCGTCGCCGCCCTCGATCGAGATGATCCGCACGCCGCGCTGCGTCAGCGCGTCGAACAGATCGGCCAGCCCGTGATCCTCCGGTGCCAGCAGGCCGAGATCGAGGATCACCGGTCGGCCGGCGAAGAAGCTGGGCGAGCGCCCGAGCTGCGCGTCCAGCCCCTGCAGCCAGCCGGCGAGCGGCGGCTCCGGCGACAGCACCAGCGCCATGAAGGAACGGCCACGGACGCGAATCTGCACGGCGGGATTGGGTTCGGTCACTGGCTGCGACTATCCGTGTGCGGCGATCCGGTCAATCTCGAAACGAGATCCCCGACGCGAAACGGGATCCGCGGCGAGCATGTACCCCGGCCTCGGCAGAATCCATGACGGGAATCCGGCATGGCAGTTGGCGGCGGCCGTCACAATGAAATAACTTCCGGGAGATGCGCATCCTGCACCACCTTCCGCTGTCGCCGTTCTCGCGCAAGGTGCGCCTGGTGCTCAACGAGAAGCGGCTGCCGTTCGAGCTCAAGGTCGAACGGCTGTCCGAGCGGCGGCCGGAGTACCTGGCGCTGAACCCGGCCAACACGGTGCCGATGCTGGTCGAGGAGAACGGGCTGTCGATCCCGGATTCCGCGGTGATCTGCGAGTACCTGGAGGAAGCCTACCCCGACACGCCGCTACTCGGCCGCACGCTCGCCGAGCGGGTCGAGGTGCGTCGGCTGGTGGCCTGGTTCGACGGCAAGTTCGCGATGGAGGTGACGCGCAACCTGCTGCACGAGAAGATCATCAAGCGCCTGGTCGGCCGCGGCAATCCCGACGCCGCGGCGCTGCGCGCCGGCTACGCCAACGTCGCCGGACATCTCGAGTATATCGGCTGGCTGGCGGAGACGCGCAAATGGCTGGCCGGTCCCAGCCTGTCGCTCGCCGACTTCGCCGCGGCCGCGCACCTGTCGTCGCTGGACTATATCGGCGACATCGACTGGAGCCTGTCGCCGCCGACGCGCGACTGGTACGCGCGGATGAAGTCGCGCCCGAGCTTCCGCTCGATCCTGAACGACCGGATGACCGGCGTGAACCCGCCGCAGCACTATGCCGACCTGGATTTCTGATCCGTCTTGAGCGGCGATCCCCGCGATGAGCCCGGCACGCTGCTGATCTTCGGCCTCGGCTACGCCGCCGGCGCGCTCGCGCAGCTGGCGGCATCACGCGGCTGGCGCGTCTTCGGCACCACCGGGAGGGGTGACGCGGGTCCGCTTCGAGGACGCGGCCGCGCTGCTGCCGCAGGCCACCCACCTGCTCGCCTCCGCGCCGCCGGGAGAGCAGGGCGACCCGGTGCTGGCGCGCCACGCCGCCGCGATCGCTGCCGCCCCGCGGCTGCGCTGGATCGGCTACTTCTCCACCACCGGGGTCTACGGCGACCGCGACGGCGGCTGGGTCGACGAGCGCAGCGAGCCGGCAGCCGCCTCGCGTCGCGGCCAGCGCCGGGTCGAGGCCGAGCGGCGGTGGCGCGAGCTGGCGGATGCGGCCAGCGGCGGCGTCGTCGACATCCTGCGCATCGCCGGCATCTACGGGCCCGGCCGCAGCGCCTTCGACGGCCTGCGCGCCGGGGAGGCGCGTCGCATCCTCGCCCCGGGACACTGCTTCGGCCGCATCCACCGCGACGACATCGCCGGCGCCACGCTGGCGGCGATCGGCCGCCCGCCCGCCGGCGCGCGCGTGCTCAACCTGACCGACGACCTGCCGGAGGAGAGTGCGGTCGTCACCGCGCACGCCGCACGGCTGCTCGGCCTGCCGGTGCCGCCGGCCGTGCCGCTGGATCAGGCCTGGCCGGAGATGAGCCCGATGGCGCGCTCGTTCTGGTCGGACAACCGCAAGGTCTCGAGCCGGCTGACCCAGCGGCTGCTCGGCTATCGCTGGCGCTACCCGACCTACCGCGAGGGGCTGGCCGCGATCCTGGCCGCGGAAGCCGCGTCGTCAGCCTGATCGCGCCGCGTCGCGCCGCAGCAGCGCATCCAGCGTCTCGGTCAGCAGCGCCAGCTGCTCCGGGCTGGAGAGCCGGTGATCGCCCTGCTTGAGCAGGATGGTCTGCACGTCCGGCGACCGCAGCCGCTCGGCGAGGCGCAGGCTGTCCTGCCACGGCACGTCGGCGTCCATCTGCCCGTGCAGGATGCGCACCGGGCAGGACAGCACGATCGGGCCGTCGAGCAGGCACAGCCGCTCGCCGTCCTCCAGCATGCGCCGCGTGATCGGGATCGGGGCGCCGTACTGGCTCGGCCGCAGCCAGACGCCGTCGCGGCGCAGCGCCTCGCGCGCCGCCGGCGACAGGGCGTCGGCCACCCGTCGCGTCATGTCCGGCGCCGGCGCGATCAGCAGCAGCCCGGCCACCCCCCGGCGCCCCCCCCCCCCCGCCCCCCGCCCGCAACCCCCC
>CAXTNB010000068.1:0-10073 GCA_964245385.1 uncultured Acetobacteraceae bacterium
TGGCCTGCGCCGCGACCGCCGGCCGCCGCGCTGTCGCCGGCGGCGCGAACTCCGACACGACCGCTCGTGGATGAGCGCGTCGTCGTCAGCGGCAGCCACGCAGCGCGTATCGAGGCGACGGGCGTCGGGAGAGCCGGCACGGCGGCGGTCGACGGCGTCACGCTCGCCTTGCTTCAGCGACATCGGCCCGAGCCGACGGCCTGGGTCGAGATCGTCTACCGTACCGTGCCTGCACCGGCCTTGCGCTGATCACCGTCGGCGACGACTGGCTGCGCGACGAGGACGTCCACGGTCCGACATGCGCGGGGTGCCGAACGCGATCCGCTACGTGTCGCGCAAGCCGCCGGACCGGCTGCGGATCGTTGCACGGACTCGTCGCCTGTGCCACGCTCGATGTGCCATACGAGGTCGGTCGACGACGATGTCTCATCCGGATGGCCGCGCGCGTGCGGCCGTGCTCATCGCCTCTGCGGCGCTCGCCCTGCCGCCCGGCACCGCGCAGGCGCAGGCGACCGGCATCGCAAGTGCCGGCAGCACGCCTGCAAAGTCGGGGCCAGTCCACGCGTCCGAGATCATCGTCGTCTCGCGTCATCGCAAGGAGCGCGCGCAGCGCGTGCCGGTCGCGATCACGTCGGTGACGGCCAAGCAGCTGGCTGTCGGCAACATCAACAGCGTCGCCAAGCTGCCGCAGCTCGTGCCGAGCCTGCAGGTGACCGACTTCAATCCGCGCAACACCAGCTTCAATATCCGCGGCATCGGCAACCAGGTGGCGATCGCCAACGACGGCCTCGAGGATGGCGTCGGCGTGTACGTCGACGGGGTGCTGCAGTCGCGGCCGGCGCAGGCGACGTTCTCGCTGCCGAACATCCAGGGCATCGACGTGCTGCGCGGAGCGCAAGGGACGCTGTTCGGCAAGAACACCACCGCCGGCGCGGTCGACGTGCACACGCTGCAGCCGAGCTTCACCCCGGTCGCCGAGTTCGATACCTCGGTCGGCAACTACAGCTACAACAGCGTCGCCGGCTACGCGTCCGACTCCCTGAACAGCCAGAAGACGATCGCCGGGAGCATCGCCTTCCTGCTCGACAACCGCGACGGCGACATCACCAACGTCGACACGCGTCAGCATTACGACACGAGCCACGACCGCGCCGTGCAGGCGCAGCTGCTGCTGACCCCGCTCGACAACCTCACGATCCATCTCAGGGCCGATTACAGCCAGCAGAGCGCCAACTGCTGCGTGCAGCTGCCGGTGACGGTGCTGACGCAGCTCGCGAACGGCCAGCCGTTCCCTGGTTCGTTCGCTGCGCGCACGCAAGGGCTGAACTACACGATCCCGGTTCTCGGCGTCTTCAACCGCAACACGGACGTGAACTCCCCGGTCTACTACAACACCGAGACCGGCGGCGTCTCCGCGACCGCGGACCTCCGTGTCGGCGACACGACATTCACCTCCATCACCGCGTGGCGTTTCTGGAACTTCGATCCGCACAACGATCTCGACGATCTCGGGCTCGACGTCGAGGCCGCGAACAACCAGACCGACGACCAGCGGCAGTTCAGCCAGGAGTTCCGCGTCACCTCGCCCGATAGCGATCCGATCACCTACACGGCCGGCGTCTACTATTTCTACCAGGACATCCCGGGCATCCTCCGCATCCAGTACGGCAGCGCCGCGGGTTCGTATCTGGTCGAGCCGAGCACCGGGCCCCCCCTCGCCGCCGCCTTCGGCGGTCCGGCGGAGAACGGCTACACGCGGAACAGCGAGACCGCCGTGCGCACCCACACCGAGGCGATCTACGGCCCGACCACCTGGCAGGTCGTGCCGACGGTCGATCTGACCGGCGGCCTGCGTGGGACGCTCGAGCAGAAGACCGGCAGCTTCGACCAGGCAGCCTCGGGGGGCGCCGACGACAACCCGATCGACACCGAGATCCAGCAGAGCGTCGAGGCCTCGAACAGCTCCGTGAACAGGTACGGCGCGCACGCGAATGACGGCATCCTGTCCGGTCTGGTGACGCTGTCCTGGAAGCCGACCAGTCGCGTCCTCGTCTACGCGACCTACGACCGCGGCGAGAAGACGAGCGGCATCAACAACGACGGCGTGCCGCTCGGCACCAGTCCGGTAATCAAGCCAGAGCGGGTCGACGACTACGAGGTCGGCGAGAAGACGACGCTGCTCGGCGACCGGCTCGTCCTCGACGTCGACGGGTTCTGGATCGAGGACAACGACTACCAGGCCGAGATCACCAACATCAGCGGAAACAACATCGAGACCTACCTCGCCAACGTCCCGAAGGTCCGCTCGCGCGGCTTCGAGCTCGACGCGCGCTACCAGCCCGCCCGTAACGTCTCGCTCTTCGCCTCCGGCGTCTACGACGATGCGATCTACCAGAGCTTCCCGGACGGACCGGCGCCGGTGGAGGTGGGTGGCGGCGGTCCCTACAACCTGACCGGTCGTCCGCTCCCGGGCACGTCGCGCTGGACGCTGTCGCTCGGTGGCGAGGTCGACCAGCCGGTCGGCCGCCTCTACCGCCACGACCTCACCGGCTATCTTGCGGGCAATCTCAGCCTGCATACCAGCTTCCACACGACGCCCGACGACTCGGCCTATGGCCTCGTCCCGGGATACGGACTGCTGAACCTGCAATTCGGCCTGCGTTCCGCGAACGGGCGCTACGACCTTTCGGTGTTCATCAACAACGCGCTCAACCAGAACTACTACCGCTACCTCGCCGTCGCGACGCCGGATGCCGGCATCATCGCGGGCGCGCCGGGCGATCCTCTCACCTTCGGCCTCACGCTCCGGGTCAAGCTCTGATGCGGCGCCCGCTCGTGGTGGCGCTGGCGGGTGCCGCGCTCGCGGTCGGCCTGCCTGCGCAGGCTGCCGAGATCCGCTGGGACACCTACGGCATCCCGCACATCTACGGACCGGACGTGGCGGCCGTCGTGCGCGGGCTCGGCTATGCCGAGATGGAGAACCATGCCGAGACGTTGCTCCTGAACGTCGCGCGCGCGCGCGGACGCATGGCCGCGTATTTCGGTCCGGGTGACGACGACGCCAACGTCGAGAACGACATTCGCGTGCGGACCGAGGGCATCCCGGCCCGTGCCGCGGCGTGGCTGGCGACGGGTGGCGCGCTGCAGCGGAGCCTGATCGCCGCCTTCGTCGCCGGCGCGAACGCCTACGCCGCGCGACACGGCGACACGATCGCCCCCGCCATCCGGCGCGTGCTGCCGCTGGTCCCGAGCGACATCACCGCGGGCGAGCAGTACACGATCGACTTCACCTTCATTCCGGAGCAGGACAACATCCCCGACCTGATCGCGGCCTGGCGCCAGGGCGGCGATGCCGCCGCCTCCGCGCTCGCGCACCAGATGACGCCGACCGGCTCGAACGGCTGGGCGATCGGGCCGCGGAAGAGCGCCGACGGCAACGCGATCCTGATGGGCAATCCGCACCTGCCCTGGGGCAACAGCCAGCCGATCCCCGATCTCGGCATCTACCAGTTCATGGAAGCGAACCTCGTCATCGGCGACCCGGCGAAGCCGACGCTCGACGCGAGCGGCGTCGTGACCGTCGGCTCGCCCTATCTCGGCATCGGCTACAACGACGATCTCGGCTGGACCCACACCAACGACACCATCCAGGCCGCCAACCTCTACGAGGTGACACTCGCGCCGGACGGCAGCTATCCGTTCGGTCACCGGCGCCTGCCGCTCCAGCATCACGTCGAGACCATCGAGATCCGGCAGAAGGACGGCACCCTCGCCGCGCGGACGATCGACCTCTACGCGACCGTGCACGGCCCGGTCGTCGCGCGCCGCGGCACGCGGGCGCTGGCACTGCGCGTCGCCGGCCTCGACCAGCCCGGCATCGTGACGCAGTACTGGCGCATGATCGAGGCGCGGAACCTCGACCAGTTCATCGCGGCGAACGCCATGCTGCAGATGCCGTTCTTCAACGTGATCTACGCGGACCGCGCCGGCCACATCATGTACGTGTTCGGTGGCCGCCAGCCGGTGCGCCCGGCCGGCGACTTCGCCGCGTACAACGGCATCCTCGACGGCAGCGACGCGGCCCTGCTCTGGACGCGGACGCTGCCCTGGGCGGCGCTGCCGCACGTGGTCGATCCGCCGGGCGGCTTCGTCGCCAACGAGAACGATCCGCCCTGGACCTCGAGCTTCCCCCAAGTCGCCGGGAACGATCCCGCGCGCTTCCCGGCCTACGTGGCACCGCGTTTCATGGAGCTGCGGCCGCAGAACGCGGCGCGCTTCCTGCTCTCGAAGCAGCACTTCACCGCGGACGAAGTCCTCGCCGGCAAGGAGCGGACCCACATGCTGCTTGCCGACCGCGTGCTGCCCGACCTCGTGCAGGCGGCGCGTGCCTCGAACGAACCTGTCGCGCGCGAAGCTGCTGACGTGCTCGCGCGCTGGGACCGCAGCGCGGACGTGGCGAGCCGCGGCGGCCCGCTCTTCGAGGCGTGGTGGGGCCTCGTCATTCATGATCCGGCGATCGCCAAGGACAGCACGATCGATTTCTATTCGCCGCATCCGCGCTTCCGCGTCGGCTGGGATGCCGCGCATCCGCTCGACACGCCGGCTGGCCTCGCCGATCCGGCCAGCTGCGTCCCGGATCTGGTTCGCGCGGCGACGGCGCTGAAGGCGCAGTACGGCGCGATCGACGTTGCCTGGGGCACCGTGCACCGCACCGTCCTCGTGACGCACGACGGCAACTTCACGCGCGCGATCCCGGTGTCGCAGGATCCTGCGAGCGGTGCGACGGGCCGGTTCGGAACCATCCGCGTCGTTGACAGCTTCGCGCGCCCGGGCGCACCGGGTCTCCTGTCCTGGGGCGGCGACAGCTACGTCCAGCTCGTCGAGTTCACCCGCGGCGGCGCGAGGGCGCGCAGCCTGCTCGGCTACGGCAACGCGTCCCGCCCCGGCTCGCCGCACATCACCGACCAGCTGCCGACCTTCGACGCGAAGACGCTGCGCCCGGCCTGGCGCACGCGCGCCGAGGTGGTGGCGCACACGGTGCGGGTGGAGGCCGACTAGCGCCGATCAGCACGTGATCCAGTCGTTTGTGGCGGCGAGGCAGATGCCGATCCGGCATCATCTCCGGCTGGCGTCGCGGGACTGGCGCGGCCGCTTCGGCTCCTGCGGGTCCTCCATGCTCGGCCCTTCCAGGGAACCAGCAGGCGTTCCGCGAGCCTGACCGGCGACTCGAAGCCGAGTGCCACGACGGCGATCACGATGATCCCGACCAGCACCACGTCGGTCGCGAGTGCCTGCGCCGCGCTCTCGATCATGAAGCCGAGGCCGAGGCCGATGCGCAGCCCGGTCAGGATCTCGGGACCTCCTTTGCGGCCGCATAGCGAGCGGAAAACGGCCAGGCCTACGCGCTGCTGCTGGTCTCCGGACAACTCCCAGATGCGCCGGCCGCCCGCGTGCGGCAGCCCGACCAGGGCCACGTTGCCGCGCGCATCCAGCCATGGCAGCAGCGCATCGTTCTGCAATACGACGCCACGTGCAGCACTCGGACCGGCGTCCCGGCGAACCGCACCTCGCCGCCGGTGGGACGCAGGAACCCGGCGAAGAGGTTCTGCAACGTGGTGTTGCCGCATCCGGACGGTCCGATCGCGATCACGAACTCGCCTCCTCGGCAGGCTGCGCATTCATCGCGGCGCCGCGACCTGCTCGACGAAATCCGCAGTCACCTTGGGGGCATAGCTGGGCAGCACCGCGGAGATCCTGCCCTGTTCTCTCAGGAAGCCGGGGATCGACGCGGCGTGGGTGCTGGTCGCCAGGAAGCTCTCGGGATGCAACCGGTAGGCCAGGTCATACTCCGACGTGACCTGGGCGAACTTCGCCACGAACGCCGGGTGGGCCGAAGCGGAGCTCTTGCGTACCGGCCAGACATCGAAGGTCGGCGCACCCCATCTCGCGACGTCGGCCGAAGTGGCGAGCACCGTGCCGGTCGCCTTGATCCGGGTGAGTGCCGGGTCCCAGACAGCCGGCGTGACGTTGGTCTGGTAGCCGATCGTCACGTGCAGCGGCTCGGCCGCGGCAACGTTCGCGGCGGTTCCGGCCAGTAGCAGGGCAGCCCCCAGTATTGCGGCGACGCGGTCAGGTGGCGAGCGCGCCGGAACGAACCGCCGAGGTCGCCGTCGCTTCATGCTGAACTCCTCACCCCGAGCCCGCACCCCGCGCCTTGAGGCTGTCGCGGAGCGCGGCGATCGTGTGCGTGACCTCCGCCTCCGTCCCGACGCTGATCCGGATCCACCCGTCCAGCGGCGGGAACGGCCGTGCCGCGACGATGCCCCGCCGCAGCAGGTCATGCCGTAGCGTCTCCGCCGGGATCGGGCTACGGAAGAACACGAAGTCGGCGACCGAGCGGGTATGCTCGAGGCCCAGGCCCTCGAGTGCGGCGGTCAGGCGTGCGCGCCCGGCGACGACACGGCCGCGCACCTGCCGGATCCAGCCCTGGTCGGCCAGTGCCGCGCCGGCAGCCGCGAGCTGCAGCCGGCCGAGCTCGTGCGCGTCACCGAAGCCTGCCGCCTGCAGCCTGGCGGCGAGCGGAAGCGGCGCCAGCAGGATGCCAACCGGCAGGCCCGCCAGGCCGTAGATCTTGTCCAGCGTCCGGAACACGGCGACGTCGTGGCCGGCGCGGGTCAGGCGTGCGGCGCTCAGCGCCATGTCGTCGTACTCGAGATACGCCTCGTCCACGACCACCAGGGTTCGCTGCGACACGCGGGCCAGGAAGGCGTCGAACGCGGCGCGGTCGCTGGCAGTGCCGCTCGGGTTGTGCGGGTTGATCAGGTAGAGGGCCTTGGTGCCGGCGGCCACGGCGCGGTCGAGGGCGTCCAGGTCGTTGGCCAGCCCGGCATCGAGCGGCACCCCGACCGGCTGTCCGCCCAGCGGCCGTGCCGCGTCCACCAGCGCCGTGTAGCCCGGCACGGAATAGACGAAGCGGCCGCCGGTCGGCGCCTGGGCGGCCAGGAACAGCCCCAGCACTTCCAGCATCTCGCCGATCACGACCTGGCGGCCGTCGATGCCTTCCAGGGCCGCGATCTGCGCCACCAGACGATCGGCGGCGGAGCCGTCGCCGTAGCGGCTGACCTCGCGCGACGCAGCCTCGAGCGCGCGCCGGACGCCAGGTGCCGGCCCGAAGGGATTTTCGTTCAGCGACAGCCGCGCCAGCGGGGCGGGACCGGTCGCGGCGGCGGCACGCCTCGGGTCGACGAGAGCGAGCAGGCCGCTGCCTTCGATAAAGCGGCGTCGCGACAGGAGTGCCATCGTCGGTGTCCAGGTCCGGTGTCAGAAGTCGTAGGAGGCGCGGGCGTAGTAGAAGCCGCCATCGATGCCGATCTGGCTCACGTCGCTGTCGTATGGTTCGGAGCCGTAATAGCCGTTCTGCGCCGGGATGCGGGTCGGGTAGTCGTCGAACAGGTTGTTGGCGCCGAGCGCGAGGCGCAGGTGCCGGATCGGCTGGTAGTCGACCTCGACGTTGGTGATCCAGCGCGGCCGGTTGTAGAAGCGGAAGAAGTCGGTGGTGGAGTAGGCGTTCGGCCCCTCGAAGTAGGTCAGTTCATCGATCGTCTCTCCGTAGCGCTGCTCGTGCAGCAGGAGATCCCAGCGCTCCCGGTGCCAGCGGCCGCCGATCGTGAGGCGGTTCTTGGGTGTGCTGGTGGTCAGGTAGGCGATGTTCTGCACGGTGAGTGCGGACGATCCGTCAGCCAGGCTGTTGGCGTGGGTGATGCGGCTGTAGTTCGCGTTCAGCGACGCGTCCCAGTCGATGGTGCCCAGGGAACGCCCGCGCCAGCGGCCGAGCGGCGTGGTGTAGCTCAGCGTGATGTCAACACCGCGGGTGCGGGTGCTGGCAGCATTGGAGAAGAACGACGCAGACACGTCGTCCGGCGCAAGCTCCGGCGAGACGGCGATACCCTGCACGCCGAGGGCCTCGATGGCCTGGTCGCCGGAGAGGCCCGGACCGCTGACGATGCGGTCGCGGATGTCGATCTGGTAGGCGTCGATCGTGGCGTGCAGCCGGTCCAACGGGTTCAGCACGACGCCGGCGGTCAGGTTGGTGGACCGCTCGGGTTTCAGCGGCGACGCGCCGAGCAGCGCGGCCGCGGCTGAGTTGGCGGCCAGCGTGCCGCTGGCGCTGTCGGGTCCCACCGCGAGGGCGCTGTAGTACTCGTTGGCCAGGCTCGGCGCACGCGTGCCGTTGCTCAGGGTCGCGCGCAGCCCGAGCGCGCGGGAGATGTCGTAGCGGGTCGAGATCTTGCCGTTATAGGTGTCGCCGAAATCCGTGTAGTGCTCGAAGCGGCCGGCGAGGTCGACCTGCCAGGCCCGCGTCAGGTGCGTCGAGATGTCGCCGTAGGTGCTGTAGACGACGCGCGAATGCGGGCCGGCGTCGCTCGGCAACAGTCCCGCCTGCGCCTGGCTGCCGCCATACAGGTACGAGGCCGGGCTTCCGACCCCGGTTCCGTAGGTCTCGAAGCGGTGTTCCATCCCGGCGGCGAGCGTGATCGGCGACCACCAGAAGGAGGAACGGACGCTGCGGCGAAGGTCGAGATCGTCGGTCAGCTGCGTGCTGGAGAAGTTCGCGAGGTGGATGCCGGTCGGCGTCGAGCCGGTCGCCTCGTAGAGCGCGATGTTGGCGCTGTTGCGCAGATTGTCGTCCAGGAAGTCGCCGCCGTAGCTGGAGCTCAGATCCCAGCTCCAGCCCAGCAGGTCGTCGCCCTTGATGCCCAGTGCCGCGGAGAAGTCGTTCTCGAACGTCGTCTGGTGCGGCGTGAAGCCGCCGGGATAGAGCTCCGGCAACTCGTCCGGCAGGCGATAGACCTGGTTCACGTCGGTGAAGCGATACGCGTAGGTGTCGGTGCTGTAGAGTTGCACACCGTCGGCGAGATCGACACCGGCATTGACGCCGAAATCGTATCGGGTGATCTCCGGATCGCCCAGGATCTTGGTCACCACGCTGTCGGTGCGGTCATCGTCGTCGTCGCGGACGGTGTGGTCCTGATGACGGTAGTCGACACTGAGATCGACGAAGCCGTTCGGTCCCAGCCTCGCGGATCGCTCGCCGCCCGCCTGCAGCACGAACCCGTCTCCGGCCTGTGTCTGGCCGATCTCGCTGGAGGCGATGCCGCCGTGATCGGTCGATTTCAGTATGATGTTGACGACGCCGGCAATCGCGTCGGAGCCGTATTGTGCCGCCGCCCCGTCGCGCAGCACTTCGACATGATCGATCAGCGATGGCGGGATCAGGTCCAGGTCGACCGGCGTCGCGCTGTCGGCAAAGCCGTCGATGTAGAGGAACGACGAGTCGTGCCTTCGCTTTCCGTTCACCAGCACCAGGGTCTGGTTCGGATTGAGCCCGCGCAGGCTGACGAAATCGGTCGGTGCGCCGTCGAAGATGCCGACCGCGGGGGTGGTGATCGAGGGCAGCAGCTGCACCAGGGCCTGCGTCACGTTGGTCTGTCCGGTCCCGGCGATGTCGCGCGAGGTCACCACGTCGATCGGAGACAAGCTGTCCTGCGCCTTGCGTTTCGGCTCGCGCGTTCCGGTGACGATGACCGTCTCGCTGCCGCCCGCCGGCACGCTCGGCGCGGAGGTGGAGGCAGCGGCAGCAGGCGACCCGGCAGTAGCCGGCGAGGCGGCCTGTTGCGCCCGCGCGACCGGCGCCAGGGTCGCCAGCCCCGCCATGGTGATGGTCATCCGCCGCAGGCGAGACGTCCAGGGACGGGAAGTGGGAGGGCGCATGATCGGGCGGCTCCGGCGGGGTGTTGCCAACGCTGCGGACTTGGCACGATATTAAACGCTCTGCAACTGTGCATTGGAGGGCAATGTCCATCCATGTCTGTGGATAAGGAACCAGCGGAGCCGCTTCGAACAGGGCGGCTGGACCAACCGCCGCTGTTTGGCGTTGATTGTGAGCCTTAGCCTCGATCCAGAGTTCATGATCGTGGATCGGCCGCCGCGAAGGAGCGGCCGCAACAGACAGCGCCGCCGGGCGCAGGGAGGGCCGCCATGTCCGATACGACCGCTTCAGCGACGCCGACCGA
>CAXTNB010000069.1:0-3877 GCA_964245385.1 uncultured Acetobacteraceae bacterium
GTGCTGCGCCGGCCGGCGCCGCAGCGCCTGGTCGGCTGGCTGCTGGCCGCGAGCTTCGCCTACATCGCCGGCCAGCTGCTGCTGCAGGCGCTGGTCGGCGTCAACCTGTTCGGCATGCCGCGCTTCCACGACGGCACCCTGACCGGGCCCTACGACAAGCCCCGCGCCGCGGCACCGCTGTCGCGCCTGCTGTTCCCGACCCTGCTGCCGGCGGCGGCGTGGCTGACGCAGCGCGGCCGCGCGGGCGCCGCGGCGGCGCTCGCGGTGCTGCTCGGCGGCCTCGCGATCATGGTGCTGGCCGGGCAGCGCATGCCGCTGCTGCTGAGCGGGCTCGGGCTGCTGGGGGCGGGGCTGCTGCTGCCGCGGTTGCGCGTCATCCTGCTCGGCTGCCTCGCCGCGATGCCGGCGCTCGCGGCCGCCTCCGCCCTGGTCTCGCCGCGCAGCTTCGGCCACCTGGTGCTGCTGTTCGAGCGCCAGATGCGCCATTTCGGCGCGAGCCCGTACGGGCGGATCTTCGCCCGCGACCTGGTCATCCTGCGCGACGAGCCGCTCACCGGGCGCGGCTTCGACGGCTTCCGCACCGGCTGCGCCGACCCCCGCTACTTCCACGGCGTGTGGCCGCTCTCGCCGCCGGCCTCGGACGGCGGTGGCGCCGGCTTCTGCGTGCAGCACGCGCACAACCACTACCTCCAGGCGGCGACCGACGCCGGGCTGCCCGGCCTCGTGCTGTTCTGCCTGATGGTGCTGTCGTGGCTGGCCGCACTCGCCCGGCGCGGTCCGGCCGATCCGGTGCCGCGCGCCTGGCGCACCGGGCTGTTCCTCGCGGTGCTGATCCAGGAGTGGCCGATCGCCTCCTCCAGCGCGTTCACCAACATGCCGCTGGGCGGCTGGTTCTTCCTGCTGCTGGGGTTGGGGCTCGCCGCGTCGTCCTATATGCAGGCACCGAGCAGAGGCTGAACCGCATGTCAGAGACCCATCCCGAGGCGCAGCCGATCCCGGTCACGGTGCTGACCGGCTTCCTGGGTGCCGGCAAGACGACGCTGCTGAACCACATCCTGACCGCCCAGCACGGCCGCAGGTACGCGGTGGTGATCAACGAGTTCGGCGAGCTCGGCGTCGACAACGACCTCGTCGTGGAGAGCGACGAGGAGGTGTTCGAGATGAACAACGGCTGCATCTGCTGCACCGTGCGCGGCGACCTGATCCGCATCCTGGGCAGCCTGATGAAGCGGCGCGGCCGGTTCGACGGCATCATCGTCGAGACCACCGGGCTGGCCGATCCGGCGCCGGTGGCGCAGACCTTCTTCGTCGACGAGGCGGTCCGCGCGCGCACCCGCCTCGACGCGGTGGTCACCGTGGTCGACGCGCTGAACCTGCCGGCGCGACTGGCCGACAGCGTGGAGGCGCAGAACCAGATCGCGTTCGCCGACGTGATCGTGCTCAACAAGACCGACCTGGTCGACGAGCGCACGCTGGCCGAGGTCGAGGCGCGGATCCGCGGCATCAACCGCATGGCGCGCATCCACCGCGCCGAGCGCGGCCGGGTCGCGGTGGCGGCACTGCTCGACCAGGGCGGCTTCGACCTGCAGCGGGCACTCGAGCTGGCGCCGGACTTCCTCGACGCCGACAGCCACGAGCACGACGAGGCGGTGCAGAGCCTGTCGTTCGAACTCGACGAGCCGCTCGACCCCGGCCGCTTCCAGGCCTGGATCGGCAGCGTGCTGCAGGAGCAGGGGGCGAGCATCCTGCGCACCAAGGGCATCCTCGCCTACGCCGGCGAGAACCGTCGCTTCGCCTTCCAGGCGGTGCACATGATGGCCGACGGCGACTTCGTGGCCGCCTGGCGGCCCGACGAGCCGCGCCGCTCGCGCCTGGTGTTCATCGGCCGCGACCTCAACCGCCCGCGGCTGCGGCGCGGCTTCGAGAGCTGCCGCGCCGGCGCGCCCGCGACCCGGCAGTGAGCGACGCGGCCGGGCGCTCCGCGGCGCCGGATCTGCTGCTGCGCGAGGCCGACGCCTTCATCACCGGCTGCGCGGTCTCGCGCGACTCCAGCCGGGCCGCGTTCGCCACCGGCGACGGGGCGGTGCACCTCGCGACCCTCGGGCCGTCCCGTGCCTGGCGCCGCATCGAGGCGCATGCCGGCGTGGTGCTGTCGCTGTCGCAGGACGTGAGCGGGCAGGACTTCCTCACCGGCGGCGACGACAACCGTCTCTGCCGGGTGTCCGGCACCGACGCCGCCGAGCCGGTGCGCGAGCTCGCCCGCGGGCGACGCTGGGTCGAGCACGTCGTCAGCGTGCTCGACGGCAGGACCGGGCTGATCGCCAGCGCCCACGGCAGGCAGGTGGAGCTCCGCGACGCGGCGGGCCAGCTGCTGCGCGGCTTCGGCCACGACTCGACCGTCGCCGGTCTCGCCTTCGACGCCAGGGGCAAGCGGATCGCGGCGGCGCACTACGGCGGGGTGTCGCTGCGCTTCGTCAACGCCCGCGCCGACCAGCCGCGCCTGCTCGTCTGGAAGGGCAGCCACATCGCGGTCGCGATGCATCCGGCGGGCGAGGCGGTGGTCACCGCGATGCAGGAGAACGAGCTGCACGGCTGGCGCCTGGCCGACGGCCACAACATGCGCATGAGCGGCTACCCGCAGAAGACCCAGTCGCTGTCCTTCTCGCGCAGCGGCCGCTGGCTGGCGAGTTCGGGCGCCGACGGCGTCGTGCTCTGGCCGTTCTTCGGCGGCGGCCCGATGGGACGGGCGCCGACCGAACTCGCGGCGATCCCGGGCGTCCTCTGCAGGTGCGTCGCCTTCCACCCGCAGCACGAGAGCGTGGCGGCCGGATTCGCCGACGGCAGCGTGCTGATGTCGGACGTCGCGACCAGGCAGGTGCTGCGCATCTGCGGCGCGCAGGGCAGTGCCGTCTCGGCACTCGCGTTCTCGCCGGACGGCACCAGGCTGGTTTTCGGAAACGAGGCCGGGCGAATGGGGATAAATGAGCTGCCGGTCTAGCAAGCTAGACTTCTGGATGAAAACAAGATCGAAACTAACCAGAAATGATGTGAAAATTCCAAAACTTGCAATGGTATATTTCATCGCAGCAACCGCATGATAGGCCTGTCGCGTTCCTCAGAAGGGGTCAGGTCCATGCTGTTCAACCGTATCGCCAATCACCAGCAAGCCACCACCATGTCCGTCGTCTCCGAAGCCCGCTCGCCCTGGACGATCGCCGGTCGGCAGTTCGAACATCTCAGCGTCCAGTATGATGAAAGCCTGCGCACGTGCTGGGCGTACGGCCAGCTCGGCCAGAGCTACGGTCGCGCCACCAGCGCGCTGCTGTCGGACGTCCAGGCGATGCAGGGCAACCTGCGTGCGCTGCGCGCCGCACAGATCGAGTCGGGTGTCGAAACGATACAGTATTTCGTGATCGGCTCAAGCATCTCCGGGGTGTATAATCTCGGCGGCGACATCGTCTTCTTCGCCGATCGGATCAGGGCGGGGGATCGCGCGGCGATGCACGCCTACGCCCACCAGTGCATCGACGTGATTTACGGGAATTATACGGCGTTCGGCATGCCGATCGTGACCATCGCCCTGGTGCAGGGCGACGCGCTGGGCGGCGGCTTCGAGAACGCCCTCTCGCACGACGTGCTGGTGGCCGAGCGCAGCGCGCGCCTGGGCCTGCCGGAGATCATGTTCAACCTGTTCCCCGGGATGGGCGCCTACAGCTTCCTCTCCCGGCGCATCGGCGGACCTGCAGCCGAGAAGATGATCATGTCCGGCAACCTCTACAGCGCCGCCGAACTGCACGAGATGGGGATCGTCGACGTGCTGGCCGAGGATGGCGAGGGAGAGGCCGCGGTGCGCGACTACATCGAGTCCCGCAGCCGC
>CAXTNB010000069.1:3887-5609 GCA_964245385.1 uncultured Acetobacteraceae bacterium
GTTCAACGCGCAGCAGGCGATGTGCCGCACGCGTCGCCAGGTCAACCCGGTGACCGTCGAGGAGCTGCGCGGCGTCGTGGACATCTGGGTCGACGCGGCGATGTCGGTCACCGAGCCCGACCTGCGCAAGATGGAGCGGCTGGCGCAGGCGCAGATCCGCAGGCTGCGCCCGGCGTCGGCCGTGCAGCTGCACGCCGCCGAGTAGGTGAGCGCGCCGGCCGCGGCGCCCCGGAGCAGGACCGTGCCGACCCGGCTCCAGGCAGATGCGGTCGCGCCGCCGGCGGCCTCATCCGACCGAGGCATCCGGCTGCGCGTGCAGTTTCTGCCACTCGCGCTCGATGCAGGCCAGTTCGTGGCGAAGTCGGTTGGCGACGATCCGGCCGGCCGTGGCCAGGGTGGCCTGTCCGACATCGCGTGAGGCGGCGGCGTCGCGGAGCGACGCGGCACCGATATTGGCGGCGGCGCTGCACATCGCGTGCAGCTCGAAGCGGAAGCCGGTCATGTCGGAGGCGTCGATGGCGGAGTCGATCCGCTCGATCAGCCCGTGCGCGTCGTTGATGAAGCCGTGCAGCAGCTCGTCGACGAAGCCGCTGCCGCCGAGCACGCGCAGCTCCGCCAGCACCGCGGGGTCGAGTGCCGGGATCGCGTTGGGGAAGCGCGGATGGTCCGCGATCAGCGCCACGCCGTGATCCCTGGCAGGCGGCTGATCCTCCTGGAACATCGCGTCGATCCTGGCGATCAGGCGCGCCGGCGTGATCGGCTTGGTGATGCAGCCATCCATCCCGGCCTGGATGCAGTTGCGTTCGGTCTCCGCGGTCGCATCGGCGGTCAGGGCGAGGATCGGCAGGCGCGGCTTGGCCGGCATCGCGACGCGGTAGAGCCGGGTCGCCTCCAGACCGTTCATGCCGGGCATGTTGACGTCCATCAGCACGAGGTCGAACACGTTGGACTCCATCGCGTCCATCGCCTGCAGCCCGTCATCGACGACCACGGTCTGATGGCCTGATCGCTCCAGGATCTTGCGCACCACGCGCCGGTTGATGTCGTTGTCGTCGGCGACCAGGATGTGCAGCTTGCGCCGCGCCGGCCTGACGACGGCGTGCGGGTCCGCGGCGGCGCGGCCGGCCGGGACGGCGTCGTCGGGGCTGGGCGCCGCCTTGGCGTCGAGCAGCGGCAGGCCCGGTCGCGCCGCCGCGGCGGCGGCGCTGCTGCAGGCGCGCGCCAGCGTCGCGTCCGGCACCGGAACCGTCAGTGCGGTCATGAAGTGGCGCCTGAGCATGGCGACCGGCAGAGCAGGCGCGGTCCAGCGCGAGAGCAGGATCCGCGGCATCGCGGTCTGCGGATCGAGCCGGCTGAGCAGGGCGCAATCGCCCGGGAGATCGCCGTGCGGATCGCGGCGGTAGAGGAACAGGATCTCGTTGGCCGGCTTGCCGCCCGCCGGGCTGAGCACGGCTTGCAGCCTGCTCGCCACCCGGACCGTCAAGCCCTGCGCGCGCAGCATCGCCTCGATGGTGCCGATCAGGCTCGGATCGTCGCACAGCAGCACCGCGGCGTTCGTCGCCTCCACCGCCGCCGCCGCGGCCTCGCTCGCCGGCTCATCCAGCGGGCAGGTGAACCAGAAGGTGCTGCCCTGTCCGGGACGGCTGTCGACGCCGATCCTGCCGCCCATCAGGCCGACCAGCTGGCGGCACAGCGCGAGGCCCAGCCCGGTGCCGCCGAACC
>CAXTNB010000069.1:5619-10029 GCA_964245385.1 uncultured Acetobacteraceae bacterium
AGATGCGCTCCTGCGCCTCGGGCGCGATGCCGATGCCGGTATCGCTGACCTCGAAGCGCAGCAGGCGCATGCCGTCGGAGCCTTCGGGCGCGGACGCATCGAGTTCCACGCACAGGCAGATGCCGCCGGTCTCGGTGAACTTGACCGCGTTCGAGGCGAGGTTGAGCAGGACCTCCAACAGGTGCTTGCGGTCGCCGAGAATCGTCAGCGGCACGTCGGCACCGGCGTGGATGGAGAGCTGCAGCGACTTCATCCGGGCCTGGATCGCCACCAGGTCGCGTAGCTCCACCAGCAGGCCGGCCAGGTCCACCGGTTCGTGCTTCACCGGCATCAGCCCGGCTTCGACCCGCGAGAAGTCGAGGATGCTGCCGATCAGCGACAGCAGCGCCTGCGTGCCGATCCGCATCGCCCCGAACAGCGAGCGCTGCTCCTCGTTCAGCGGCGTGTCCTCGACCAGCGACACGGAGCCGAGGATCGCGTTCAGCGGCGTGCGCAGCTCGTGGCTGATCGCGGCCAGGAACATGCTCTTGTCGCGGCTCGCCTGCTCGGCCTGCAGGCGCGCGCGCGACAGCTTGCGGATCAGGGTGCTGCTGTAGGTCGGCACGACGATGAGGGCGGCCAGCAGGCTGAAGGAGAGAGCGGGCTGGTCGCGCCAGTAGGGCGTGGTCGCGATCACCGCGGCGAAGCCGGCGAAGGCCACGCCCATCCCGAAGAACAGGGGCTTGATGCCGAGCCTGAAGCCGTTGCCCTGGATCACCCAGAGATAGATCGGGAACAGCGCGGCACTGCCCGCGCCGCCGAGATGCATGCCGAACGAGATCATCCCGAGATCGGCGACCAGCGCGCAGCCGAAGCTGGCCTTCATGTGCGACGGCCGCCAGCGCAGCCAGGCGAAGACGGCGCAGGCGAAGCCGAAATAGGAGGCGACGGCGACCTGCAGCGGCCCGGTCGAGCCGACCGCGGTGAAGTAGACCCCGATCAGGGCGCCGAAGGCGAGGCGGTTGAGCGCCATCTCCCGGGCGTGGCGGAGCAGGGAGCCATCTTCCGTGGCGGCACTCATGCCTGCCGCTCGTCCTGGAGGGCATCGGTCTGCACCAGCAGGGCCTTCTCGCGCAGCAGGATCTGCTCGAGCTCGGCACCCGGGACCGGACGGCTGAAATAGTAGCCCTGGATCTCGTCGCAGCCCTCGCCCATCAGGGTGCTGAGCTGGGCGACGGTCTCGACCCCCTCGGCCATGACGCTCATGCCGAGGCTGTGGCCGAGTGCGATGATGGCGCGCACGATCGCGGCATCCTGGGTCGCAGCACCCAGGTCGCGCACGAAGGACTGGTCGATCTTCAGCCGGTCGACGGGGAAGCTCTTGACGTAGTTCAGCGACGAGTAGCCCATCCCGAAATCGTCGATCGCGATGCGCACGCCGAGGGCGCGCAGCGCCGCCAGCACACCCGACGCCGCCTCCAGGTCCTCCACCAGGTCGCCCTCGGTGAGCTCCAGCTCCAGCAGCCTCGGATCGAGCCCGGTCTGCGACAGCACCTCGGTGACCAGGCCGAGGATGCCGCGCCCGCCGAGGTCGGTCGGCGACAGGTTGACGCCGACGCGCACGCGCGGCAGCCCGCGCGCGTGCCAGGCCGCGGCTTCGGCGCAGGCGTGGCGCAGCACCCACTCGTCGATCATCGCGATCATGCCGCTCTCGGAGGCGGCGGCCAGGAACTCGCCCGGCATCAGCAGTCCGTAGCCCGGCCGGTTCCAGCGCAGCAGCGCCTCGACGCCGCTGATGCGGCCCGAACCCAGCGCCACCTGCGGCTGGTAGTGCAGCACGAACTCGTCCGACGCGAGTGCCCCGCGCAGGTCGGCCTTCATCCGGATGGCGCGGCCGACGCGCTCGTTGAGGTCGGGGACGAACAGCCTGAAGCCGGAACGGCCCTCCGCCTTGGCCTGATACATCGCGAGATCGGCGCTGCGCAGCAGCTCCTCGACCTCCGAGCCGTCCTTGGGGTGCAGCGCGATGCCGATGCTGCAGCTGATCCGCACCTCCTCGCCGCCGCACCAGAACGGCGCCCGGATCGCCGCGACCAGCTCGCCCGCGAGCGCCTCCGGCGTGGTGGCACTGGCGTTGCGGTCCTGCAGCACGGCGAACTCGTCGCCGCCCAGGCGCGCCACGAGGTCTTCCGGACCGACGGTCACGGCCAGGCGCCGCGCCACCTCGATCAGCAGCAGGTCGCCGAGCTGGTGGCCGAGCCTGTCGTTGGCGGTCTTGAAATAGTCGAGATCGAGGAAGTGCAGCGCCAGCGACGCCTCGCCGCGCGGTCCGCTGGTGAGCCGGCGCTCCAGGCGCTCGCGCAGCCGGAAGCGGTTCGGCAGGCCGGTCAGGCTGTCGTGGTTGGCGATGTGCAGCAGGTGCTGCTCGGCGCGCTTGCGGTCGGTGATGTCGAGAGAGGTGGTCAGCACGCAGGCCACGACCTCGGAACCGCTGCTCAGCGGCGACTTGGTGGTCAGCAGGATGCGTCGCGCCCCGGTCTGGTCGACCACCTCCTCCTCGAAGGCCGGCAGGGCGTTGCCGGTGCGGAACACCAGCTGGTCGAGCGAGCGGCCGCGGGTCTCGTAGTCCGGACCGAAGCCCTGGGCGATGCTCTGGCCGACCAGGGTCGTCGACGAGGCGCCGGCCAGCAGCGCGTGCATGGCGTTGACGAAGACGTAGTGGCCGTCGCGGTCGGTGGCGCTGATCGAGGCCGGGACGGTGTCGATCACCTGCACCAGCGACTCGCGGCTGTCGCGCAGCAGCTTCTCGCGCGAGCGCTCGCTATCCTGCAGGTCGATCTCGAGCTTCTGCGCCCGGTTCTGCAGCATGCGGTGCTGGTTGTACATGCGCAGCATGTTGCGCGCGCGGGTGACGAACTCGGCGTGATCGACCGGGCTGCGCAGGAAGTCGGTGGCGCCCGCCTCGAGTGCGGCCAGCCGGAAGGCGCGGTCGTCGTAGGCGGTGATCACCAGCACCGGCACGTCGGCGCAGCCGGAGAACGCGCGGAAGCGCCGGGTGAACTGCGCGCCGTCCAGGGTCGGCATCTTGTAGTCGGTGATGACCAGGTCCGGCACCGTCTCCTGCGCCCAGCTCAGCGCGGTGCCGGGGTCGCCGAAGGTGTGGACCACCACGGTGTCGTTGATGGTCTCGGCCAGCCGAGCATAGATGTTCCGGTTGCTGGCGCGGTCGTCGAGGATGGCGATCGAGGTCACAGGCCCGGACCCGGCGGCGTCGGCGGCGGCGTCGTCATCGGCGGGGACCCTGCCTGCTGACCCATGAGGATATCGGCCTGCTCGAAATAAACAGTTGACTGGTTAGCATCACACGTCCGTCCAGTGCGAGACGAATGAACCGGGCTTGGCCGGGAGGCGCGGGCCGATGCGCCCCGTGTCGACGCCGACCGGTCTTTGCCGCCCGCGTCTGATACCGGTCAAGGACAAAGCTTTGGGAGCATGGCTTCTAGGCGCGCCCTCGACGCGACGTGATCGCGAACGCCCGCGGCGCCGGCGTGTTCACTCTTCGTTCTTGACAGCGCGGGTGACCCGGAGCCAGGCTGAGGCCGCGGGAAGGAAGCTTGGGGGAGGATCGCAGCCGATGCAGGACAGCCAGCCGATGCGGCAGCCGGTCGCCCGCGTGCAGGACGCGACGCCGGCGATACGCAGGGGCCGCGGCGTGTCGGGCAACGTCGGCAACCGCTTCGACCGGCTGGCCGCGGCCTCGTTCGACGATGGCTGGGGCAGCGTCGAGCAGGAGACGCTGGCGCCGCCGCCGGTCGCCACCACGCTGACGCCGGACGCGAGCCGCAGCGCGATCTCCTGGAACGAGTCGCCCGATCTCGGCTTCGACCGCGCGGTGAACCCGTATCGCGGCTGCGAGCATGGCTGCGTCTACTGCTACGCCCGGCCGAGCCACGCCTATCTCGGCTATTCCCCCGGTCTGGATTTCGAGACCAGGCTGACCTTCAAGCCGGAGGTGGCGGCGCTGCTGGAGCGCGAGCTGTGCCGGCCGGACTACGTGCCGCGCCCGATCGCGCTCGGCTCCAACACCGACCCGTATCAGCCGGTGGAGCGCACCCTCGCCCTGACCCGCTCGGTGCTGGAGGTGCTGGAGCGCTTCTCGCATCCGGTCAGCATCGTCACCAAGTCGGCGGGCGTGCTGCGCGACGCCGACATCCTGGCGCGCCTGGCCGAGAAGCGTCTGGTGCGGGTGTGGCTGTCGGTGACCACGCTCGACGCGGAGCTGGCGCGTCGCATGGAGCCTCGGGCGGCGGCGCCGTCGCGGCGTCTCGCGACGATCGGCGCGCTGGCGGCAGCGGGCGTGCCGGCCGGCGTGCTGGCGGCGCCGATGATCCCGGGGCTGAACGACAGCGAGCTCGAGCGCATCCTGCGGGC
>CAXTNB010000070.1:0-2068 GCA_964245385.1 uncultured Acetobacteraceae bacterium
TTGCCGATGCCCTGCTGATACACGTACACCGAGGGTGCGGCACGCAGCAGCGTCGACGGGCTGCCCTGCACGCCGGTCTGGGCGATCTGGGCGGTTCCGAGCTCGGTCACGGCGCTCGGCGAGTCCTTCTCCTTCAGCAGCCGACGCGCAGCCCGCACCGTGATGCTCTCGCTGGTGCCGGAGACGCCGGAGGGCGGGGTGGGATTGACGGTGACCGGGCCGTGCCCGGACGTGCTCCCGGCACTCGGAGTCTGCGTCGGCGATGCATTCTGCGCCCAGACCACCCCTGCCGGCAGTCCGACCAGAACCGCGGTGGCGCCCATGAGCAGCCTTCGACGGGCAAATCCTGACATCTGCAAACTGCGCGCTCCCCACGATCGTCCGGCTGAACCTGCCGAGGGAGTTTTGAGCAAGCAATATGCCTTGGCGGGCGGATCACCGGTGCCAGGGTCTCTTGTTCAGAGACTGTGTCCGTTTTGCATCAGATTGTGTTGCGCTGTAACGTGAGCGCGCTAGACGATGCCGATCAGCACCCCCGCCGCCAGCACCAGCGCGCCGCCGAGACCGACCTTCGCCGCCGCCGACAGCATCGGCGTCTCCATGAAGCGGAACTGGATCCAGGCGATGATGGCGAGCTCTATCACCACCACCACGCCGGCGGCGGCCGTCGCGGTCCAGAAGTTCGGGATCAGGTAGGGCAGCGTGTGGCCGATGCCGCCGGCGATGGTCATCAGGCCGCACACCAGGCCGCGCAGCAGCGGCGCGCCGCGTCCGGAGAGCTTGCCGTCGTCGGCGAGCGCCTCGGCGAAGCCCATGCTGATGCCCGCACCGACGCTGGCGGCGAGCCCGACCAGGAAGGCGTTGTGCGGCTGGTGGGTGGCGAAGGCGGCGGCGAACACCGGCGCCAGGGTCGAGACCGAGCCGTCCATCAGCCCGACCAGCCCGGGCTGTATCACCTGCAGCACGAAGCGCTTGCGCCCGGCGAGGTCCTCTCGCGCGCGCACGTCGCCGGGCAGGCGCCTGTCCTCGATCAGGCCCGCGGTCTGCAGGTGTCCGGCCTCCGCCTCGGCGAGGTCGCCGAGCAGCCGCCGGATCGCGGGATCGTTGGCGCGGGCGGCGGCCTGCAGGTAGAAGCGGCTCGCATCCGCCTCCATCTGACGCGCCTGGCGGCGCACCGCGTCGATCCCCCGCGGCACCACGCGCCACACCGGCGGCGGCAGCGGCGCGCCCCGTATGTCGCTGCGGCGCACCTGCGGGATGTGGTCGCCGAAGCGCTGCACGAACAGGTCGATCAGGGCGCGTCGGTGGCCGCCCTCCTCGGCCGCCATGTCGACGAACATCTTGGCGCTGTCGGGATAGCTGTCGCGCAAGTTCTCGGCGAAATCCGAGTAGGTGCGCCCGTCCTCCTCCTCGTTGGAGATCGCCAGGGCGAGGATGTCGCGCTCGCTCAAGTCTCTGAAGTTCCGCATGCCGCCTCATTAACTGGGCGATATCGGAAGTCCAAATCGAATTTCGGAGATCCCGCAGATCATAGTGATTATCAACTGCATCTTTATTGAGCGCGCCGCGCATCTCGCGCGAGATACCGCCTTGCCGCGGCCGTCGAACCTGTGGACCATCCGCGCATGATGATCCGTGCCGTCCCGATCGCCCTGCTCCTGCTCGCGACCGTCACGCCGGGAGCGCGCGCGGCGGAGACGCCGGATGCGGCCAGCATCTTCGCGCCGTTCGTGCAGGAATATCCCGCCAACGCGTACCGCTCGGCCAGCGGCGCGCCCGGTCCCGCCTACTGGCAGAACCGCGCCGACTACCGGATCGCCGCGAGCATCGATACCCGCACCCATACCCTCTCGGGCGAAGAGGTGATCACCTACGCCAACAACAGCCCCGACGTGCTCGACCAGCTCTGGGTGCAGCTCGACCAGAACATCTACCGGGACGGGTCGCGCGCCTCGTTCCTGTCGCGCTATTTCGGCCGGCAGCACACCGAGGGCGACGTGGTCGAGCGGGTCGGCGTCGAGAGCGGCGGCCGCGTCGTGCCGGCGGCGTTCGAGGTGTCGGACACGCG
>CAXTNB010000070.1:2078-5279 GCA_964245385.1 uncultured Acetobacteraceae bacterium
GCATGGCGGTGTACGACGACCTGCGCGGCTGGGACACCGAGCCGTATCTCGGCTCGGAGTTCTACCTCGACTACGGCGACATCGACTACAGCGTGACGGTGCCTGCCAACTTCATCGTCGCCGGCTCCGGCGCGCTGCGCAATCCGGAGCAGGTGCTGAGCCCGGAGCAGCGCGTCAGGCTGGCGCGGGCGGCCGGCAGCGACGCCACGGTGCTGATCCGCACGCCGCAGGAGGTGGCCGCGGACCACGGCGCCGCGACCGGGACGCGCAGCTGGCACTTCCGGATGCGCGACACCCGCGACGTCGCCTTCGTCGCCTCCGCCGCCCTGGTCTGGGACGCGGCGCGGATCCGGCTGCCGCCGGTCGAGGGGCTGCCGCGGCTGGCGATGTCGGTCTACCCGGTGGAGGCGACGGAAGGCGGCCGCTGGGCGCGCTCGACCGAGTACGTCAAGAACGCGATCGAGTATTTCTCGGCCAGGTGGTTCCCCTACCCCTGGCCGGACGCGATCAACGTCGCCGGCCACGGCGCCAACATGGAGTATCCGGGCATCGTCTTCGACGGCATCCAGGATGCCGGCTCCAGGCTGTTCTGGATCACCACGCACGAGATCGGCCATGGCTGGTTCCCGATGCTGGTCGGCTCGAACGAGCGGCGCGCGGCGTTCATGGACGAGGGCTTCAACACCTTCATCGACACCTACGCCTCCGACGACTTCAACCACGGCGAGTTCGCGCCCAAGCGGGACTCCGAGTACGCGCCGGGCGGCGGCAATCCGGTGGACGAGATCGTGCCGCTGCTGCGCGACCGCACCGCGCCGGTGATCACCGAGGAGGCCGACGTCATGGGATCGCCCAGGGTGCACAGCGTCAGCTACTTCAAGGCGGCACTCGGCCTGCGGCTGCTGCGCGAGCAGATCCTGGGCCCGGCGCGCTTCGATGCCGCGTTCCGACGCTACATCGCGCTGTGGGCCTACAAGCACCCGTCGCCTTCGGACTTCTTCCGGCTGATGGACAGCGAGGGCGGCGAGGACCTGTCCTGGTTCTGGCGCGGCTGGTTCGCGCACAACTGGCCGATGGACCTCGGCGTCCGTTCGATCGACGCGGCGGACGGCAGCGTCGTCCTGACCTGCACCGGCGGCCTGGTGATGCCCTCGACGCTGCGGATCGACTACGCCGACGGCAGCACGCGCCGGATCCGGGTGCCGGTGGAGCCCTGGATGCAGGGCACCGCGGCCCGCGTCGACGCCGCCGGTCCGTCCAGGATCAGCCGCGCCACCATCGACCCCGACCACGTGCTGCCGGACATCGACCGCGGCAACAACAGCCTCGCCGTCCGCTCGCAGGCTGGCGAAAAGGCGAGCCAAGGGCTTCGCCCTTGACCCACCGGGGCCGAGGGCCCCGGACCCCGATTCATCAAGGTGCCGAGTGCCGGATCCGCGATCGACCGGCATCGCCTCGACCGCGTCGCCGCGGCCGGCGTTGGCGAAGGGCATCGACTGACCGATCTCAAAGGCTCGGCCCTTGATGGGGTCAAGGGGCAATGACCGTTGCCTTGGCCGCCCACGTTCCGCTCTTCCGCATCCTGAAGGCCTAGGATCGCACCGGATCAGGCCAGCTTCTGCATCAGGAACAGCGCGATCAGCGCCGAGCCGGCGGCGAGCGCGAACGGCGCGCCGGGGAACGTCACCGGCAGGAAGTGCTGCGTGAACAGGTAGAACAGGGCCGCCGTGAGCAGCGGCGCCACCACCGCGGTCAGGCCCTCGACAGCGGAGAGCAGGCCCTGCATCTCGCCCTGGTTGTCGGCTTCGCCGCGGCTCGACACCATCGAGCGCACCGAGGGCGTGGCGAGGCCGCCGAGCGCGATCAGCATGACCGCCGGCACCATCGCCCAGCCGGCGAGCGCGGTCGCCAGGATGGCATAGCCGAACGCGCCCGCGACGTAGCCGATGATCGCGGTGCGTCGCTCGCCGACGCGGCCGGTGACGTGCCGCAGCAGCACGCCCTCGACCACCGCCTGCGAGACGCCGACGCCGGCCAGCATCATCCCGTTCAGCTGCGGCCCCCAGCCGAAGCGGTAGCCGGTGTAGAGCACGAGGCTGCTCTGCACCGCGCCGAAGCCGATCCAGCTGCAGGACCAGGCGACCGCGAGCCGGCTCAGCGCGCGGTCGCGCGAGATGCCGGACAGCAGGCTGAACGGGTTCGCCCGGTGCCAGGTCAGCGAGCGCCGGTTCTCGGCGGCCAGGCTCTCCGGCAGCACCAGCAGGCCGAACAGCACGTTGGCGAGCGCCAGGGCGGCCGCGACCAGGAACGGCAGCCGCAGCCAGAAGCCGCCCAGGAAGCCGCCGAGGGCGGGGCCGACCACGAAGCCGGCGCCGAAGGTCGCCCCGATCAGGCCGAACAGGCGCGGCCGATCCTCCGCCGGCGCGACGTCGGCGATGTAGGCGGTCGCGGCGGCGACGTTGGCGGAGGTGGCCCCCGCCACCAGCCGGCCGACGAACAGCAGCCAGAGGTTGGGCGCCAGCGCCAGCAGGATATAGTCGCAACCCAGGCCCAGCACCGAGAGCAGGATCACCGGGCGCCGGCCGAACCGGTCGCTCAGCTCGCCGAGCAGGGGTGCCGCCAGGAACTGCACGCCGGCATAGGCCGCGATCATCGCGCCGACCCAGGGTGCCGCCCGGCCCGGCGACAGGTGGGTGAGGTGCTGCACCAGGCCGGGCACGATCGGCGCGATGATCCCCACCCCCAGGGCGTCCAGTCCGAGCGTCACCAGGATGAAGACGACGGATGCGCGATGCGGGCTGGCCATGCCGCGGCAAGACGCGCCGCCAGGGACAGTTTCCTCGCCGCGGACGCAAATCCGCGGCAACGGAGGCGGCCGCCCGCCGTTCGTTCCGCGTGCCCGACAAGTCTCCCCTGCCCCGCTTCCTCGTGCTGTACGGAACGCTGTTCGCGGCCTTCGGGGTGGCGTCGCCGTTCCTGCCGGCGCTGCTGCTGCAGCACGGCCTGCAGCCGGAGGCGATCGGCCTGGTGCTCGCCGCCGGTGCCGCGATCCGGCTGCTGGCCGGGCCGTTCGGCGGCAGGCTGGCCGACCGCTCCGGCCGGGCGCCGATCGTGCTCAGCGGCTTCACCGCGGCGGCCGCGGTGGTGGCGACCGGCTACGCGCCGGCGCGCGGCCTGCTGCCGCTGATGCTGGTGAGCGTC
>CAXTNB010000070.1:5289-9269 GCA_964245385.1 uncultured Acetobacteraceae bacterium
CTGCTGGTCAGCGTGGCGCACGCCGCCGTGCTGGCGCCGCTCACCCCGCTCGCCGACGCGCTGACCCTGGGCTCGTCGCGCGGCAAGCCCGGCTTCGAGTACGGCTGGGTACGCGCCGCCGGGTCCGCGGCCTTCATCGGCGGCACCCTGCTCGCCGGACGCTGCGTCGGCTGGCAGGGCCTCGGCGTCATCGTCTGGCTGAATGCCGGCCTGCTGGCCGCCGCGGCGTGCCTCGGCTGGCTGCTGCCCAATCGGATGGCGGGCCCCGACGCCGCCGCCTCGCGGCAGGGCTCGATCCGCGACCTGCTGGCACTGCCCGGGTTCGTGCCGCTGATGATCGTGGCCGCCCTGATCGGCGGCAGCCACGCCATGCATGACGGCTTCGAGGTGATACGCTGGCGCACCGCCGGACTCTCCGCCGGCCAGTGCAGCGTGCTGTGGGCGCTGTCGGTCGCCTCCGAGGTCGCCGTGTTCCTGCTGTTCGGGCGATCGCTGGTGGAGCGCCTCGGGCCCTCGCGGGCGATGATGCTGGCGGCGGTCGCGGGGATCGTGCGCTGGGGCACCGCGGCGCAGACCGCGCGGTTCCCGGTCATGGCGCTGGTGGAACCGCTGCACGGGCTGACCTTCGCGCTGCTGCACCTCGCCTGCATGGACGTGATCGGCCGCACGGTGCCCGCGACGCTCGCGGCCACGGCGCAGGCCTTCTACGCGACGGTGGCGCTGGGGGCGGCGTCGGCGGCGTTCACCCTCGCCTCGGGTCCGCTCTACGCGCATCTCGGCGCCGGCGCGTTCTGGGCCATGGCGGCGCTGTGCCTGCTGGCGCTGCCGCTGGCGCGCGGCATCCGCCTGCCCGGCCCCGAGTACGGGGCCGTCGCGGCGGCAGGTTGAACGGGCGGCCGCCTGCCGCAGGGTGCGGGCGGACACGGGCAGGAGGTTCTCGGATGATCTACGCTGCATCGCGGCTCTCGCTGGCGGCCGGCGCGCTGCTGCTCGCCGTCCCGGCCGCCGCCGCGGACGGCACGCGGATCGGCGAGGTGAGCACGACGTTCCGCCTGCTCGGGCGCAACGACGAGATCGTGGTCGACCGCTACGACGACCCGCGCGTCGACGGCGTCAGCTGCTACATGTCGCACGCCGAGACCGGCGGCCTGAAGGGTTCGCTCGGCCTCGCCACCGACCCGAGCCGGTTCTCGATCGCCTGCCGCGCCACCGGCAGGCCGGTGCCGCACGGCGAGCTGCCGGCCAGCGAGACGGTGTTCGACCAGAGCACCAGCTTCTTCTTCAAGGTGCTGCGGGTGACCCGCCTCTACGACGCGCAGAAGCGCGTGCTGGTCTACCTGGTGTGGTCGACCAAGAGCATGACCACCGGCGGCAGCCCCTACAACAGCATCACCGCGGTGCCGCTCGACTAGGACCGGGACAACAGGCTGGAGCAGGACCGCGGCGCGTCGAGCGGGCCTCAGTACTGGAACTGGTAGGTCAGCCCGACGCTGCTGCCGGGGTCGTTCTCCGGGGTGGTGGTGCCGGTCACCGTGCCGCCGGTGCCGACCACGGTGTTGAGCTTCAGCCGCTTGGTCAGGTCGACCTGCACCTGCGCCTGGGTGCCGGAGCCGGAGGTGGACTGCCTGGCCCCGACATAGACGCCGCGGGTGACGTACTTGCCGGCCTCGACGCTGGCGCCGCTGCTGTTGGCGCCGCCGCTGCCGACCGAGAGCCGGTCGAGGCCCAGCCTGCCGCGCACCGCGCCGAGCACGCCCGGTCCGCCGCCGCCGACGCCGCTGAGCTCGGCCAGGCCCGCCGCCACGCTCGCGATCTGCAGCGGGCTCAGCTGGGTCGTGCTCTGCTGGAACAGGATCAGCGCCAGCACCTGGTCCTGCGGCAGCGGCGGCGTCGAGGACAGGGTGATCTTCGGCGCGTCGGCGTAGCCGCCGACATGCAGCTGGGCCACGTCGGCGTTGACGAAGCTCTCGGCGGTGAAGTCGAGCGAGGGGTCGATCTTGCCGGTCACGCCGGCGCCGTCGAAGCCGACCCGCCCCTTGGTGAAGGTGAGCGTGGCGCCGACCAGGCTGAAGGTGCCGTGGCGCATGTCGAAGCCGCCTTCAATCACCGGGGCGGCGGTGGTGCCTCCGACATGCAGCGCGCCGCCGAGCTCGGCGTCGAGCCCGTGTCCGCGCACGAAGATCTGCCCCGGCGCGCGCAGCCCCAGATCGAGCCCGACGACCGCGCCCGGCGCCGGCGGCGGCGCCGGCTTGTCGCCGGGGCGACGCACGTCGAGCGTGGCGACGGAGGGCGGCAGCCCGTTCGGGATGTTGATCGAGGCGCTGTCGACGGTGACCGAGCCGGCGAGGTCGAGCCGCGAGGCGACCTGGCCGCGAACGCTGAGGTCGGCGTCGAGCACCGCGGTCAGCAGGTCGCTCGACAGCGGGCGGGCGCGGCTGGCGGTGACGTGCAGGTCCACCGGCAGGCCCGGCGCCAGCGCGCCGACGCTGCCGCTGGCGCCGATGCTGCCGTCCCCGGCATGGGCGACGAAGCGCTCGACGCGCAGCGCCTGGCCCTGGGCGCGGAGCAGCATGGCGATGTCGGTCAGGCGCAAACCTTGGGCGAAATCCTGCACCTGGCCGCCCGACAGCTGGATCGTGCCGTCGAGCCGCGGCGCCCGCGGGGTGCCGGACACGCCCAGGTCGAGGGCGAGCTGGCCCGCCACCTGTCGTCCCTGCGCGCCGAGCACGGCGTTGGCGACCGCGAGGTCGATCGCGCCGCCGGCGTGCAGCCCGAGCGCGCCGTCGGCGGCGAGCGGTGCCGTGCCGGACAGGGTCAGGCCGATCTGGCGGCCGGCGGCGAGGCGGGCGGCGATGCGCGCCGAGGCGCCGGCCCGCTCCGTCCCGCCCAGGTCCGCGCGCGCATCCAGCGAGGCGGGCGGCAGCGAGGCGCCGGGACCGCTGCGCAGGCGCAGGCCCTGCGCCGTGAGATGGACGGTGCCCCCCGGCCTGGCGGTGGTGCCGGTCAGGCGCGCCTGCAGCGCGATCACGCCGGCGGCGTCGAGGCCCGGGACGAACGGGGTGGCCAGCGCCGGGGTCAGGTTCGCCAGCGAGGCGGCGAGGTCGAGCCTCGGGCTGACGCTGCCGGCGAGGTCGAGGATCGCCGGCGCCGCGTTGCCCGCGACCGGCGCCAGCGACGCCCACAGGCGGTCGACCTCGACGCGCGGGCCGAAGCCGATCCGGCTCGGCGCCAGCAGGCGCAGCGCCTCGCCCTTGGCCTGCGCGCCGAGCCTGCCGATCGCCACGCGCCGCGCCGGCAGGTCCAGCACCAGGGCCGCGTCGAGGCGCGCCGGTGCGCCGGCGACGTGATCGAACGCGCCGTTCAGCGCGATCGCCAGCGCGCTCTGCGGTCCGCGCGCGGTGGCCCGGGCACTGCCGGTGACGCCGTGGCCGAGGATGTCGTCGGCGCGCAGGGCGAGGTCGAGGTCCGGATCGCCGGCCGGATCCTGCACCGTGCCGCGCAGGGCGAGCCTGCCGATGCGCGCCGCCGGCAGCGACGCCGCACCGGCGAGATCGACGCGGAGCGTGGGATGCGCCGCGCCAGCGGGCTGGGTGGTGCGCAGGGCGGCGGTGAGGCTGCCGCCGATCGCCTGTCCCGCCAGCCGGCTGAGATCGGCGAGCCGGGTCATGCGCAGATCGAAGCTGCCGAGCGGCAGGATGGCGCCCGGCGGCAGGGTCAGGTCGGCGTGGCCCGCGGCGCTCTTCCAGCCGAGCCGGTCCAGCGTGACGTGGGTGGCGCCGTCGCCCTGCCGCTGCAGCGCCGCCTCGAGGATCAGCGGCGCGCGGTCGACGACGCCGTCGAGGCGGACGTGGCCCTGCGGCGCGTGCGGCAGATGCGCCGCCTCCAGGCTCAGCCGCAGCGGCCCGGACGCCATCGTGCCGGTGCCGACCGTGCCCCCGGCGGCGAGCCTGGCGCCGAGATCGTCCAGCGGACCCTGCACC
>CAXTNB010000070.1:9279-10026 GCA_964245385.1 uncultured Acetobacteraceae bacterium
CGTGCCGTCGAGCGCCAGCGCGCCGCGCAGCGCCGGCAGGGCGGCACCCAGGTCCGGCAGGCTCAGGCCGAGCCTGGCGTCGAGCGTGCGGGAGAGGTCGGAGCCGGAGGCCTGCAGCGCCAGCGCCCGCCCGCGCAGCGCGAGCGAGTACAGCCGCAGGTCCAGGCCCGCGACGGAGGCGGTCAGGCCGATCGTCCCCTGGTCGCCGATCAGCCCCACCGCCTGCGCCTGTCCGCCGGTGAGCGAGAAGGTGCCGCCGAGGCCGAGCACGGTCGCCGCGCCGCGCGAGAACTCGGCGCGAAGTGCCGCGTGGCCGTCGAGCGCGACGCCGCCCGCGGCGGCGAGCGGGGCGAGCTGCGGCAGGGTGAGGCCGAGGCTGCCGTGCAGTGCCGGGGCGCCGCCGTCGGGGGCGGTGAAGATGCGGCCGGTGAGCTGTGCCAGGGCGTGGAACAGCACCAGGTCGACCGGGTGGCCGGGCTGCTCGTTGTGCAGCGTCGCCTGCAGCGTCAGCGGCGTGGCGGCGAGCAGGTCGGGACGGGGTCCGGGCAGGCGCACGCCCTCGGCGGTCGCGTGCAGCGTCGCCGGACCGGTCGCGACGCCGTCGGCGGCGGCGCCGGAGAACGCCGCACTGAGCCGGGCGACGCCGGCGCCGGCCGCGGTGAGCCGGTCGAGCAGCAGCGTGCCGCTGCCCGCCGGTGCGGCCGGGGTGCCGACGAGATGCGCGTCCAGCGACAGGCCGTCCCAGCC
>CAXTNB010000071.1:0-10016 GCA_964245385.1 uncultured Acetobacteraceae bacterium
AAGGGGGCCGGCCGGGCTCGTCGTCGCGCGGCACCAGCATCGCGTCGGTCGCCGCTTCGTTGCGGTTCGAGACCGACGAGGGTCGCGCGCCGAGGGCCGCGGCAGCCTTGCGGCGGCGACGGATCATGCCGACACCGAACAGGCCGACCGCGAGCAGTGCGGCCGAAGCCGGTTCCGGAACGCTCAGGGTGTGGCTGGCATAGCCGAGATCGGCGACCTCGAAAGAGGGAGAACTGTCCGTCTCCTTCAGCACCACGGTGTCGAAGGTGGCGCCGCCGTCGAGATTGACCAGCGCGTACTCGCTGCCCCCGTAGCTACGCCCGCCGTTCGCGAGGTTGACGTTCGCCGCCGCGATGACCTGGCTGCCGGTGATCGACGCGATCTCCTTGCCCTTGCTGAACAGATCGAGCTCGTTCCCGGGATCGACGGATCCCCAGAGGAAGTCGAGCGCGGCCTGGGGCTGATTGAACGACAGCGCGATCGATCCGGTGCCGGTCGAGAGATAGGAACCGGTCCAGAAGCTCGGATCGTCGGCGGTGCCCCCCGAGACCGGGGCCGCATACTGGTTCAGAACGCTCCCCTGCACGATCGCGGCACCCGAGGCCATCATGATGCCGACAGCGTCGGCACCGGTGCCGATCGTCGAGGGAGTGCGACCGACCTCGCCGTCCAGGTCGAGCTCGTTGACGGGCCCGGTCAGGGACAGGATCGCGCTCGAGAAGGTGACGGTGGCGCCGGTGATCGCGTCGGCGTGCGCGGGCAGGTGCGCGTCCGACGCGAGCAACGCGGCGGCCGCGAGACCGGCGGCGACGTAACGGATGCGCAACTTGCGTCCTCGGGTTCCGATCATCATCGCTGCCACTCTCTGTTCAGCTGCGACCGCCGCTGGCTGCCTCGCCGGAGAGATCTACCACACTCGAAACGTTTTTGCACGTCCCGGTTGTAAAAATGCGTGCGATGTGGAAGATTAAGACGATCGATACGGACCAGGATCCCGCACGGAGTTCCGGTGTCAACCGTATGAAAGATACGATACCGGACGCGTTACATTGCAATATCGTCACGACATTCACGGCCGCAACCTCGCCTTCATCGACGCCCTGCGCGGCTACGCCGTCACGCTGGTCATCGCGAGCCACGCCTTGCCGATGGTCCACGAGCTTCCGTGGACGGTGAAGCGCTTCAGCAATCTCGGCTTTCTCGGCGTGCAGCTGTTCTTCGTGGTGAGCAGCATCACCCTCGCGCGTTCCTGGCGGCGCCGGGAAGCGAGCGCGCCGCCGCGGGTGGGCGATTTCCTGGCGCGCCGCGTGTTCCGCATCGCCCCCGCCTACTTCCTCGCGGCACTGGGATATTTCTGGCTGCTGCCGCGAGGCACGTTCGACGCCGCGCGCGTCATCCACTTCGTGAGCTTCACCAACGGCTGGAGCCCGGCGCAGATGCCGACCGTCCGGGGTGCCTGGATCGGCGTGCCGGGCGGATGGAGCATCGAGGCCGAGTTCGCCTTCTACGCGCTCTTTCCCATCCTGATGATGACGCTGCGCGGACCGGGACGAGCCCTGTGCGCGGTCCTCGTGAGCCTGCCCCTCGCCTGGGTCGCGGACACGCTGGGACGAGGCGCCTACCGGAGCGTCTACGGCGCCGCGGCGACGGACCAGTTTCTCTACTACTGGCTGCCCAACCAGCTCCCGGTGTTCCTGTGCGGCCTGGTCGCCTACGAGTGCATGGCGGCACTCGCGCGCGGCGGCCGCTGGCAGCGTTCCGGCGAGTGGCTGGTGCCGCGCGCGCCCATCCTGCTGGGGCTGAGCGTGCTCGGCTTCGCCTCGCTCGCGCTGCTGTCCTGGCCGCGGCTTCCGACGCCGGCGGCCGCCTTCCTGACCTCGCACCTCCTCGCCGCGATCGCGTTCGGCGGCATCGCCATCGCCTCGGCGCTGCGGCCGATGCCCCTGATCGTCAACCCCACGATGGTGCGCCTGGGGCAGGCGAGCTTCAGCGCCTACCTGCTGCATTTCGCGGTCCTCGAGGCGATCAGGCGGCTGCTGCCGGGCGTGCTGCGGGCGCCTCACGGGATCGGCGCGGTGGCGGTGAGCGTCCCGCTGTTCCTGCTCGTCCTCGCGTTCACCGGGCTCGTCGCACAGGCGACCTACCGGCTGATCGAGTTGCCCGCGATCCGCTTCGGAGCGCGGCTGACGCAGGCCCTGGGCCCGACGCGCCCGATCGTCCGGACGGCTCGGCGGCGCAGCGGGGCCGGCACGATCTCCGCGACGATCGGCAGGACGACGGTCGGTTCCATCGCGGCCGCACCTCCTCCGGAGGCCTCGTCGTAGAGGACGGCGCGGGTATCCCGGATGATGGCGAGCCCGCGGTCGATGGCGGCACGGATCAGGCTGACGCGAAGCAGGCCCGGTGCCGCGGCCTGGCCGCGCGCCGGCGAGGCGTCCTCGGAGACCCGGAGGGGGTAGTGCATCTCCAGTGGCTGGGCGTTCGCCACCTCCGGCACGTCGATCAGGCGGGAGTCGCCGCGGAGAGGCGTCGGACAGCCGGTAGGCGCATCATCGTGCCCGTCGCGAGGCGAGGCCCACGCCTTCCAGGATCTCGGGGATGGCCGCCTTCACCTGGAAGAAGCCGCGGCTCGCGTGCGGCCAGGCGCGGCTGTCCCAGTCGCGCCGCAGGCGCAGGCACGACGGCAGTGCGACAGCGGATGGTCCCACCGGCGCCCAGGCCGTGACCACCGGAAGCGTATCCGCCCAGCCCTCCTGCACGAGGCCGGAGGGGCAGCCGAAATGCGCCGAAGCACGTGCCAGCGCGTCCGCCATCGCGTCGCGGTCGAGCTGGCGCACGGGCTCCGCCGCACCCTCGTCGTGCGCGAGCAGCCCGGCCACGCGCGTCACCTTCGCCGCTCCGAGCGGCAGGGTCTCCGGCTGCAGGTCGTCGAGGTGCAGCAGCAGCGCCACCGGCGATGGCGGCGGCAGGTCGGCCGCCGGCAGAGCGATCGCGCCGCGGTATTCAGGCTCCTCCAGCGGCGCCGGGTCTTCCTCGAGCCCGACCGGATCGTAGCGGCCGCCGGTGTGGCGGCGGATGTTCTCCGCCCGCGCCACGTAGACCTTGCCGCGGGTATGCAGGCCGCCGACCCAGCGCCAGGACAGGGTGTTGCTCGCCGGGTCGCCGTCGATCAGGTGACGCGCGAAGAAATCGGCACCCAGCGCCCAGGGCAGCCGCAGCGTGAAGATCCAGATCGAGGCGAACCACATCCGGGCGTGGTTGTGCAGCCAGTTGGTCGCCACCAGCTCGCGCGCCCAGTCGTCGAAGCCGTCGATGCCGGTGTTGCCTGCCACCGCGTCGTGGAACACGCGGCGCAGGCCGCCCTCGGTGGCAAGGCGGTTGCGTCCCTGCAGGACGAGACGCCGGTATTCGGTCCAGAGCCACGGCCGGGTCTCCAGGTGGCCCTTGAAGTAGCTGCGCCAGAACACCTCCTCGACCAGCTTGCCGGCCGCGGCCGATCCGTGCGCGGCCAGCGCCGCGGCCACGACCTCCTGCTCCAGCACCAGCCTGCGGCGCAGGTAGGGCGACAGCGCGGAGGTGGCGGACTCGCGTTCCGGTCCATGATCGGTGTTGCGTCCGGCGGCGTAGGCGGCGCCCATGCGCGGCACGAACTCGGCGAGACGGGAGAGCCCGGCGGCACGGGTGGCGGGAAAGCTGCGGTCCATCGACGTCATGTGGGATCGGCAGCGCCCACCACCACGGCTCCCGGCAGCACTCGACGATGCCGTGGCAACCGGTCGCGCCGTGCCGCCGTTGACCGTCGCGCCACCGGAGACCGCAGCATGCCTCGCCCGATCCGCCTGATCACGGCAACCGCGCTCCTCGGCGCCACCCTGGCCTCGCTCGCCGGCTGCAACGGCGCGACGCCGCCGGAGGGTCCCGGACAGAACGCGGCCCTGCCGGCGATGCAGCCGGGTCCGACCACGGTCGGGCCGGCGGGCCTGGGTCCGGCCGGCTCCGACTCCGCCGTCGGCTCCGGCAACCTCGCCAATCCGGGCGTCGCCGGCGCGGCTGCCGGCGGGCCGCCGCTGCATTAGCGGCGACGGCGAGGCTCCGGTCAGGCCGGCAGCAGCCGATACAGCGTGGTCGGGCGCAGCGTGCGGTCTTCCAGCTCCAGCGACGTGGCGACGTCGTAGCGGGCGAGCCTGCGCAGGCCGCCTTCTGGCAGGTAGGCGCGGCCGGGATCGGCGACGTGCACCTCCGTGGTCTCGGCGCAGCGCCGCAGCCAGGGCAGGATGTGCCGGCTCATCGGCGCCTCGTAGCAGACGTCGCCGCACAGGATCAGGTCCCAGCGCGAGGGCGTGCCGACCAGGTCGGCGGCGAGCGGCAGCACCGCGACGTCGTTGAGACGGGCATTCAGCTCGATCGCCGCGATCGCCACGGCATCGATCTCCGCCGCCTCGACCGAGCGCGCCCCGGCCATGGCGCAGGCGATGGCGGCGACGCCGCCACCGGCGGCGAAGTCGAGCACCCGCCGCCCCGCCACCAGCTCGGGATGATCGAGCACGTGCCGCGCCAGCGCCTGGCCGCCGGGCCAGGCGAACGCCCAGAACGGCGGCTCGACGTGGCGGGCCAGCCAGTCCTCCGAGGCCTGCCAGATCGGCGTGATCGCGTCGGCGAGGTGCAGCCGTATCTGCGGCAGCAGCGCCACCGTGGCCACGATCGTGTGCGAGGTGACGAACCGGGCGGCGTCCGACGCCGCGAGCGGATCCGGCGTCACGGATGCACCTGGCCGAGCAGCAGCGCCGCCGCCACCGCCAGCCCGACCTCGCGGTTGCCGCGGAACAGGGCCAGGCAGAGCGGCGCATCGGCGATGTCGAGACGCCGCACCTGGGCCGCCAGCAGCGCCGCCGGCAGCAGCAGCGCCGGCCAGAACAGCCACGACAGTCCCGCCAGGGTGGCCGAGGCGGCGAGTGCGGCCAGCGCCAGGCCGTAGGCGGCGGCCACGAACCGGCGCGGCCGATCGGCCATCAGCCGCGACGTGGACTTCACGCCCACCAGCGCATCGTCCGCCATGTCCTGGAACCCGTAGATCGTATCGAAGCCGAGGTCCCACAGGATCGCCGACAGGTAGAGCATGGCCCAGGCGGCGTCGATGCGCCCGCCGGCGGCGGCGTAGCCCATCGGCGCGCCGAAGCCGAAGGTGAAGCCCATCATCAGCTGCGGCCACCAGGTCACCCGCTTCGCCAGCGGGTACAGCCCGACCAGCAGCAGCGAGCCGATCCCGAGCGCCCAGCACAGCGGCGGCAGGCAGAGCAGCACGGCGAGCCCGGCCAGCAGCAGCGCGACGAGGAAGACCGCCGCCTCGGGAAGGCCGAGCGCGCCCGAGGCCAGCGGACGACCCGCGGTGCGGGCGACGCGGCGGTCGATGTCGCGATCCCACATGTCGTTGACGACGCACCCCGCCGAACGCATCACCAGGCTGCCGGCGGCGAACAGCAGCGCCAGGCGCAGGCGACGTTCCGCGGGCACTCCGGACGGCAGCAGGATACCCCACAGGCCGGGCAGGAACAGCAGCCAGGTGCCGATCGGCCGGTCGAGGCGGGCCAGCAGGGCGAAGGCCCGCAGCTTCGGCGGCAGGCGCGCGACCCAGCCGGTGGAGACGATGTCGGTGTGCGCCATGGGCCGCCATTCCTCGCCGGCGCGTTCGCCGCTATGCGTGCGCCTGCAATGCTGCGCCGGATCGGCGGGGTCAACCGGGAGTGCCGGCAGGATGGCGGATCAGCCGCGGCTCTACGTCGATCCCGACGCGGCGACGCTGCGCGCCGGGGTCACGCTGCCGATGCGCGAGGCGCAGGCGCACTACCTGGGCACCGTGCTGCGTCGCGCCGCCGGCGACGGGGTGCGGCTGTTCAACCCGCGCGACGGCGAGTGGCAGGCCGAGATCGCGGGCCTGCAGCGGCGCGGCCAGGGCGGCTTCGCGATCACCACGCGGCTGCGGCCGCCGGCGCCGGAGGCGGGTCCGCTGCTGCTGTTCGCGCCGGTCAAGCGCGACGCCACCGACCTGGTGGTGCGCATGGCGACCGAGCTCGGGGTGAGCGGGCTGCGGCCGGTGGTGACGGCGCGCACCAACGCCGCACGGGTCAATCTCGAGCGGCTGCAGGCGATCGCGACCGAGGCCGCCGAGCAGTGCGAGCGCCTGAGCGTGCCGACGATCGACGCGGCCTGCCGGCTGGACGCGATGCTGTCGGAGTGGCCGCAGGCGACCGGACTGGCCGCCGCGGTCGAGCGGATGCCGGCCGAGCGGATGGCGGCCGAGATGGGCGCACCCGGGCGGCCGCTGCCCGATGCGCTGCTGATCGGGCCCGAGGGCGGCTTCGCGCCGCCGGAGCTTGACGCGCTGCGCGGCCGCCCCTTTGTTACGCTCATCTCGCTGGGACCGCGCATCCTGCGGGCGGAGACCGCCGCCGTGGCCGGGCTCGTCTGCCTGCAGTCGGCGCGCGAGCGGTGGGGGCTGGCGCCGGACGGCCGGGCGTCGCGTTGAGTTCGTGAACCAGACCAGACCGGGCGGCGGGCGACAGGCCCCGCTCCCGCCAGCCATGCCCGCGGAGCCCGATGTCGAACCCAGGTGACCAGGACGAAACCCCGATCGCGCAGGGTGCGGGCGTCGCCGCCCAGCTCGCCGGGCACCTCGCGCTGGGGTGCAAGCCGCGCGCCGACTGGCGGATCGGCACCGAGCACGAGAAGTTCGGCTTCAGGCGCTCCGACCTGTCGCCGCCGCCGTACCGGCCGGACGGCATCGAGGCGCTGCTGAGCGGCCTGGCGTCGGGTTCGGACGGGCTGTGGGCGCCGATCCACGACAACGCGCAGCTGATCGGGCTGAAGGGCAGCGGCATGCACGCCGGCGGCTCGGTGTCGCTGGAACCGGCGGGGCAGTTCGAGCTGTCCGGCGCGCCGCTGGGCAGCGTGCACGAGACCGAGGCGGAGATGCGCGCGCACTTCACGGCGCTGCGGGCGGTGGCCGGACCGCAGGGATTGGGCTTCGCGCCGCTCGGCTTCCATCCCACCGCGAGTCGCGCGCAGATGCCGTGGATGCCGAAGAGCCGCTACGCGATCATGCGCCGCTACATGGCCGAGGTCGGCACGCTCGGCCTCGACATGATGCTGCGCACCTGCACCGTGCAGGTGAATCTCGACTACGGGTCGGAGGCCGACATGCGGCGAAAGCTGCAGGTGGCGCTCGCCCTGCAGCCGGTGGCGACGGCGCTGTTCGCCAACTCGCCGTTCCGCGACGGGCGGCCGGGCGGCCTGCTCTCCGAGCGCGCCCGGGTCTGGACCGACACCGACAACGCCCGCTCGGGCATGCCGGCGCTGTTCTTCGAGGAGGGTTTCGGCTTCGAGCGCTTCGTGGCGTGGGCGCTGGACGTGCCGATGTACTTCGTCAGCCGCGACGGCGGGCTGGTCGACGTGGCCGGGCTGTCCTTCCGGCGCTGGCTGGAGGGCAGGGAGCCGCGCCTCGCGGCACTGGTGCCCACCCTGGGCGACTTCGACGACCACCTCACCACGATCTTCACCGACGTGCGGCTGAAGCGCTTCCTGGAGATGCGCGGCGCCGACGCCGGCAGCCCGGCGATGATGGTCGCACAGTCGGCGCTCTGGGTCGGGCTGCTGTACGACGAGGCGGCGCTGCATTCCGCCGCGGCACTGGTGCGGCGCCATCCCTGGCAGGACTACGTCGCCGTGCGGGCGCGTGTGCCGCAAGAGGGCCTGTCGGCGCGCTGGGGTGCCGGCAGCCTGCGTGACCTGGCGCGCGACATGGTCGCCATCGCCGGCGACGGGCTGAAGGCGCGCGGCATCGAGGACGCCTCCGGCACCGACGAGCGGCATTACCTGGAGCCGCTGCGCGCCATCGTCGGCGGCGCCCCGACCCAGGCGGAGCACTGGCTGCGGCGCTACCACGACGCCTGGGGCGGCGACGCCTCGCGCATCTGGGCCGAGGCGGAGATCTAGCCGGTGCGCCCGACCGCGCGGCGCGGCGCATGAGCACCGACGTGACCAGGCGCGCGATGGTGCTGGCGACCACCGCCGGCGCCCTCGCCGCCGCGGCACAGGCCGCACCGCCGCCGATGGTGAAGCTGCGTCTGCTCGAGACCTCCGACCTGCACATGTTCGTCTACGACTACGACTACTACGCGGCCCGGCAGGACAACACGGTCGGGCTCGCCAAGGTCGCCACGCTGCTGAAGGCGGCGCGCTCGGAGGCGCGCAACAGCCTGCTGTTCGACAACGGCGACATCATCCAGGGCAACCCGCTCGGCGACTACATGGCGCTGCCCGGCCATCTCGGGCCGGAGCAGGTCCACCCGATGTTCCGGGCGATGAACCTGCTCGGCTACGATGCCGCCACCTTCGGCAACCACGAGTTCAACTACGGCCTGGAGTTCCTGGACGCGGCGCGGCGCGGCGCGAACTTCCCGTTCGTCTGCGCCAACATCGAGACCGTCGACGGCCGGCCGTTCGCCCCGCCCACGATCGTGCTGCGCAGGCAGGTGACCGACGAGGCGGGACAGCCCCACATCCTGCGGATCGGCGTGATCGGCCTGGTCACGCCGCAGATCATGGTGTGGGACCACGCCAGGCTCGAGGGCCGCATCCGCACCAGCGACATCGTGGCGGCGGCACGGCGCCACGTGCCGGAACTGCGGCGACGCTGCGACCTGGTGATCGCCCTCAGCCACTCGGGCATCTCGGCGGCGCCGCGCCAGGAGGGCGAGGAGAACGCGTCGCTGCACCTGGCCGCGGTGCCGGGCATCGACGTGGTGTTCACCGGCCACGCGCACCGGGTGTTTCCCGGCCAGGACTATGCGAGCCCGCCGGGGCACGACGTCGCCGGGCTCGATGCGGTGCGCGGCACGCTCGCGGGAAAGCCGGCGGTGATGCCGGGCTTCTGGGGCAGCCATCTCGGCGTCATCGACCTGACCCTGGAGCGCGACCAGGCCGGCGACGCGGCCGGCTCCTGGCGGATCGCCGGCTTCGAGGTCGAGGCGAGGCCGATCTACCGGCGGGACGGCCGCACGCCGGTCTCGCTGGCGCCGGACGATGCGCGCGTGCTCGCGGCCGCGGCACCCGAACACGCGGCGACGCTGCGCTGGATGGAGCAGCCGGTCGGCAGCACGACGCGGCCGATCAACAGCTTCTTCTCGCTGGTCGGGGCCGACCCCTCGGTCTCGCTGGTGAATGCGGCGCAGCTCTGGTACGCGCGTCCGCTGCTGGCGGCGACCCCGTACGCGAGGCTGCCGGTGCTGTCGGCGGCCTCGCCGTTCAAGGCCGGCGGTGCGGGCCCGGAGTCGTTCGTCGACATCGCCGCGGGTCCGCTCGACATGAAGGACATCGCCGGCCTCTACATGTTCGCCAACACCGTCTGCGCGGTGCGGGTGCGCGGTGCGGAGCTGCGGGAGTGGCTGGAGCGCGCCTGCTCGGTGTTCAACCGCATCGACCTGCAGGCGAGCGGGCCGCAGCCGCTGATCGATGCCCACGTGCCGAGCTACATGTTCGACGTGATCTCGGGGCTCAGCTACGGCATCGACCTGTCGCGGCCGCGGCGCTACGGGCCCGACGGGCGACTGGCGGATCCGGCGGCGCACCGCATCGTCGAGCTTCGCCACCAGGGTGAGCCGATCGATCCCGCGGGGGAGTTCGTGGTCGTCACCAACAACTACCGCGCCGATGGCGGCGGCAGCTTCCCGGGCACCGGGGCGGACCGCATCGTGCTGGCAGCACCCGACCTCACCCGCGACGTGCTGGTGCGCTACGTGATGCAGCACAGGCCGATCACGCCGGCGGCGGAGCCGGTCTGGCACTTCGTCAGGCCGCCCAAGCCGGTGCTGCTGGTGTTCGACGGCAGTCCGGCCATGGCGAAGCATCTCGACGCGCATCCCGGCATCAGCCGGATCGGCGACGCGGCGGACGGGTTCGTGCGCTACGGCCTCGTGTTGGGCTGATCTGGCTCGGGCTGATCAGGCTCGGGCGGACCCAGC
>CAXTNB010000072.1:0-3190 GCA_964245385.1 uncultured Acetobacteraceae bacterium
CGCGAAGTTGAGGATGTCGGCATCGGTGTAGGTCGCCGCCGACGCAGCGGTGCTCGTGGCAATGCTGGCGCCGCCAAGGGTGCCGAGTGCGACCGCACCAGCCCCGGCGCCTTTCATCAGGCGGCGGCGGCCGAGGGTTAGTCCCTCGGACATCTCGTGACTCGTCTCAAGTCCGGCCATTTGAACGTTCCTGTCCATAGGTGACGTTTGCCTGTTGCCGAGGCGACAAGCGAACGGATGGCGTCGTGCGCCATGCCACTACCGATACAAGCGAGGCCGGTCCGTGGATGCAGGCTGTCGTTTAAAATCACACAACGGCGACATAAACTCACCGTGAGTGATGTCCTGCAACCCTTCGTTGCGTCGCTTCGGCCGGCGACGATGGCCCTCCGGCCCGGGACGCGCCCAACCTCCCGCCTGAAGCCGATTCTGTCGAAGCAGGGCTAGCCGCGCTCCCGGCGCCGGGCATCGCGGACCATGCGGCGCTGCATCGCCAGCCGTTCCGCCACCGAGCGCTGCCCCGCCATTCGCGGCGTGCTGCCGGCGTCCCCGCCCACGAACAGCCGCTGCGCCGACCGCATCACCAGCACCTGGTAGGCCGCGTTCAACGCCAGCGTGTGCGAATGGTAGTTGCCCACCGCCATCATCAGGTCGCCGTGCGCCTCGTCCAGGTAGGTGCGCATGATCGCCCCCGCGGCCGCCACGTTGTAGCAGGGCTCGTCGCGCAGCCGGGCATACACCGTCTCGACCCCGGTATGGGTGTAGCGCGCCAGCGGCCCGAGCCAGATCGTGTTGACCTGCATCACGCCGAGGTCCTGGCTGTCGTTGCTGTTGCGGTGCACCAGCCCCGGGCTGCCGCCTTCCACTGCCTGGATCGAGGGCAGCACGCGCGGCGGCAGGTGGTAGATCGAGGCCACCAGCCCCATGCAGGCGAGAAAGGGAACCGGCATCAGGCTGTCTGGCCGCGGGTCGTCATGCGTCCGATCCTAGCCTAAACGACATCTGCGCGAAATCGTTTGATCGCTCCGATGCGCTAGAACCTCCGCATCGCTCCCGAACCGAGGCCATGCCGCCGATGTCGAACCGACTCTCCCGTTCCCGTTCCCGGTCGCAGACGGCCCGGGACGAAGGCTTCACCCTGATCGAGCTTCTGGTGGTGATCGCCATCCTGGGCCTGCTGATCGCCCTGGTCGCACCCGCGGTGCTGGGCCAGCTCGGCAACGCCAAGGTCAAGATCGCGCGCCAGTCGATCGAGCGCATCGGCCAGATCCTGGACCTATACAAGCTCGACGTCGGCTCCTATCCCACTACCGACGACGGCCTGCAGGCGCTGGTCGCCAAGCCCTCCGACGCCGACAACTGGAACGGCCCCTACGTGAAGGGCCAGGTGCCGGTGGACGCCTGGAACCATCCCTACCTGTATCGCAACCCGTCCAACCGCGACGGCCACGACTACGACCTGTGCTCCCCCGGTCCCACCGGCAACGCCGGCGACAGCAGCAGCGAGATCTGCAACAAGTAGCCCACGCCGCCACCGGTGCCGCCCTTTATCCTGCCCGTCCTCGTGTCGCCGTTCGTCGGCAGCTTCCTTGGCGTGCTGGCGATGCGCCTGCCTGCCGGCCGGCCGGTGGTGCTGGCCCGCTCCGCCTGCGACTCCTGCGCCCGCGTCCTCGCCCCCCGCGACCTCTTGCCGCTGCTGAGCTTTGCCGCCTCCGGCGGGCGCTGCCGCCAGTGCCGGGCGCCGATCTCCCGCGCCCATCCCGCGATCGAGCTTGCCGCCCTCGCGGTGGCGCTGGTCGCGTCGGCGGCGCTGCCGCCGGACCCGCTGCTGCTGTGGTCCGGCTGCGTGCTCGGCTGGGCCGGGCTGGTGCTGGCCTGGATCGACTGGCGCGCCATGCGCCTGCCGGACGTCCTCACCCTGCCGCTGCTGCTCGGGGGCCTCGCCGCCTGCGCCGCCATCGACCCGCCGTCTCTGCCCGACCACGCCGCCGCCGCCGTGGCCGGCTACCTCGCCTTCCGCCTGCTGTCCTTCGCCTACCGCCGCCTGCGCGGCCGCATTGGGCTCGGTGCCGGCGACGCCAAGCTGCTCGCCGCCGGCGGCGCCTGGCTCGGGCTGGCCGGCCTGGCGCCGATGGTGCTGCTCGCCGCCGTGGCCACCCTGGCGCTGGCGGCGGTCCGGGGCAGGGGGCGGCTGCGCCCCGACCTTCCGGTCCCGTTCGGCCCCGGGCTGGCCCTGGCGCTGTGGGCGCTGTGGCTGTGCCTGGTCTCGCCTCCGATCCCGCCCGTCGGCTGACGCCCTTGCGCCGCCCCCGGTCCCGGCACCATCGTAATCCTCGGCCAGGAGGCGCCCCATGAACCACATCCCGCTGGAGCCCGCGATCGACCGCCTCGGCCGCCTCCTTGTCGAGACCGGCCGCTGCGACGGCCGCAGCCTGGAACGCGCCCGACGCGCCGCCGAGGAATCCGACAGCCGCTTCGACGTGATCCTGCTCCGCCTCGGCCTGGTGTCCGAGCGCGGCCTGGCGGACTCCTACGCCGACCTGCTCGACCTTCCCGTTCTCGGCCCCGACCGCTACCCGCCGGAGCCCATCCTGCCCGAGCGCCTGACCGCCCGCTTCCTGCGCGACGTCCGCGCCCTGCCGGTCGCCCACGAGGACGGCGTGCTCACCGTCGCCCTGGCCGACCCGCTCGACCCGTTCGCCGCCGACGCGATCGCCGCCGCCACCGGCCTCGCGGTGCAGCCCGGCATCGCCGTGCCGATCGAGCTGGAAGCCGCGTTCGACCGTCTCTACCCCCGCGACGACGCCCCCGCCCACGGCCATGGCGGCGACGACGAATCCACCCCCCTGGAGGAGGACGCCGAGCGCCTGAAGGACCTCGCCTCCGAGGCCCCGGTGATCCGCCTGGTCAACCAGATCGTGTTCCGCGCCGTCGAGACCCGCGCGTCCGACATCCACATCGAGCCGTTCGAGGACCGCCTCCGCATCCGCTACCGCTACGACGGCGTGCTGCACGAGATGGAAAGCCCCGCGCCCCGCCTGATCCCGGCCATCGTGTCGCGCATCAAGATCATGGCCCGCCTCGACATCGCCGAGCGCCGCCTGCCCCAGGACGGCCGGATCAAGCTCGCCGTGCGCGGCCAGGAGGTGGATTTCCGCGTCTCCACCATCCCCTCGCTGCACGGCGAGAC
>CAXTNB010000072.1:3290-8257 GCA_964245385.1 uncultured Acetobacteraceae bacterium
GCGGCCAGGAGGTGGATTTCCGCGTCTCCACCATCCCCTCGCTGCACGGCGAGACGGTGGTGCTGCGCGTGCTCGACCGCTCCGCCGTCAGCTTCGACTATGCCCGCCTCGGCCTGGCGCCGGCGGTGGTGGCGCAGCTCGGCGAGCGGCTGGAGCTGCCCAACGGCATCGTGCTGGTCACCGGCCCCACCGGGTCGGGCAAGACCACCACCCTGTATACCGGGCTGCTCGGGCTGAACGCGGTGACGCGCAAGGTGGTCACGGTCGAGGATCCGATCGAGTACCAGCTGCGCGGCATCAACCAGATCCAGACCAAGCCGCAGATCGGCCTCACCTTCGCCTCGCTGCTGCGCTCGATCCTGCGCCAGGACCCGGACGTGATCATGGTCGGCGAGATACGCGACCTGGAGACCGCGCAGATCGCCGTGCAGGCGGCGCTGACCGGCCACCTGGTGCTGTCGACGCTGCACACCAACTCGGCCGCCGCCGCGATCACCCGCCTGCGCGACATGGGGGTGGAGGACTACCTGCTCACCGCGGTGCTGCGCGGCGTGCTGGCGCAGCGCCTGGTGCGGCGCCTCTGCCCCGAGTGCCGCGCGCCGTTCGAGGCGCCGCCGGCGCTGGTCGAGCGCTTCGCCCTGCAGGGCCGCACCGAAGCGCGCCCGATCACCCTGTTCCACGCCAGGGGCTGCCCGCACTGCCGCGGCACCGGCTATCGCGGACGACAGGCGATCGCCGAGTTCCTGGTGCCGGACGCCGCCATCGAGCGGCTGATCTTCGCCCGCACCGACCACGGCGCGATCGAGCGCGCGGCGGTGGAGGGCGGCATGGTGACGCTGTTCGACGCCGGCATCGAGGCGGCGCTGGCGGGCAGCACCACGCTCGAGGAAGTGGCGCGCTCGATCCGGGCGGAGAACTAGCGGTGGGTGGGGGTGCGGCGCTTGGCTAGCTTCCGCTTCACCGCCATCACGCCGTCGGGCACGCTGGTGCGCGGCGTCACCGAGGCCGGCAGCGAGGCGGAGGTGGTCGCCTTCATACGCCGCCAGGGCAACATCCCGATGCGCACCGACGCCGCGCGCGGCGGTGCGGCACTCGACATCCTGCTGCGGCTGGACTTCTCCCGACGCACGCTGCGCCGCAGCGAGGTGGCGCACCTCACCCGCGAGCTCGCGGTGATGCTCGGCGCCGGCCAGGATCTCGACCGGGCGCTGCGCTTCCTCGACGAGACCGCGCCCGGTCCGCGGGTGCGCGCCGTGGTGTCGTCGCTGCGCGACCAGGTGCGCGACGGCGCCACCCTGCATGCCGCCCTCGCCCGGCACCCGGGCAGCTTCCCGCGGCTGCATGTCGGCCTGGTGCGCGCCGCCGAGGCGGGCGGCAACCTCGCCGCCACCCTGGAGCGCATCGCCACCCTGATGGAGCGCGAGCGGGCACTCGCGGCCACCCTGCAGTCGGCGATGATCTACCCGGCGATGCTGTCGGCCGCCGCCGTCGGCGCGATCGTGCTGCTGCTTACCGAGGTGCTGCCGCAGTTCACCCCGCTGTTCGAGCAGAACGGCGCCGCCCTGCCGCGCTCGACGCAGCTGCTGATCGATGCCGGCGCGCTGATCAGCCATGACGGGCTGTGGCTGCTGCTCGGCCTGGCCGCCGCGGTGCTGCTGCTGCGGCGGGCGGCAGGGCGGCCGACGGTGCGCGCGCGCCTCGACCGCTGGGCGCTGCGCCTGCCGGTGCTGGGTGGCCTGCTCTCCGAGGTGCTGGCCTCGCGCTTCACCCGCACGCTGGGCACGCTGCTGCTCAACGGCGTGCCGCTGATCGCCGCACTCGGCATCGTGCGCGACGTGATCGGCAACCGTGCGGGCCTGCTGGCGATCGACCGCGCCACCGAGAGTGCCAAGGGCGGCGCCGGCCTCGCGCGCACGCTTGGCTCATCGGGCATCTTCCCGGCGCGCATGATCCACCTGCTGCGCCTCGGCGAGGAGACCGCGCAGCTCGGCCCGATGGCGCTGCGGGCGGCGGAGATACACGAGGAGACCACCCGCGTGCGGGTGCAGCGCCTGGTGGCGCTGCTGGTGCCGGTGATCACCATCGTCATGGGCGCCGCCGTGGCCGGGATCGTCTCGTCGCTGCTGCTCGCGATGCTGAGCCTGAACGACCTTGCCCAATAACGCGCCGCGCGACGACGCCGGCTTCACCCTGATCGAGATGATCGTGGTGCTGGCGGTGATGGGCCTGATGCTGGGCATACTGGTGGCGCGCGGTCCCACCCGCTCGGCGACGATCGACCTCGACGCGGCGTCGCGCCACTTGGCCGACGCGCTGCGCCAGGCGCGCGGCCGCGCGATCGGCACCGACCGGCCGGTACGAGTCAGCGCGGCACAGGCACGCGAGGCGGTCGCCGCGGTGTCGCGGCGCGACCAGGCGGGCCCGGTCTTGCTGTCGCTGCACAGCCCGGCCGACGACCCGCGCGGCGAGGGCAGCCTGCGCTTCGATCCCGACGGCGGCGCCAGCGGCGCGCGCATCGTGCTGGCCGAGGGCCACGAGCAGCTCAGCATCGACGTCGACTGGCTGACCGGGCGCATCACCCAGGGCCCGATCCGGCGCGATGACGCCTCCTGAACCGCTGGACGACGGCTTCACCCTGCTCGAGGTGCTGGTCGCCTTCGTCATCGCCGCGCTGGCGCTCGGCGTGCTGTTCCACGGCGCGATCGAGGGCCTCGCGGAAGTGCGGCTCGCCGATCGCAGCGCCGAGGCGCTGACCCGCGCGCGCTCGCACCTCGCCAGCGTCGGCCACGGCGTGCCGCTGCGCACCGAGGCGCTGGAGGGCGAGGATGGCGGCGGTTTCACCTGGTCGCTGCGGCTGCGGCCGCTCGTCTCGGCGCCGATGCTGCAGGGCGGCGGCGACGCGCAGCACCCGGCGCGCGAGACCCTGTTCGAGGTCCGCGTGACCGAGAGCTGGGACGGTGCGCAGGGCCGGCGCGGCACCACCCTCGTCACCCGCCGCGCGGCGGTCACGCCGGCGCCATGAGCCGCGCCGGGCGGGACGAGGCCGGCTTCACCCTGCTGGAGATCCTGGTCGCCCTGGTGGTGCTCGGCGTGCTGCTGGTCACGCTGTCGCAGGGGGTGCATTTCGGCTTCGCCGCCTGGGGCCGGCAGGATCAGGCGCTGCGCACCGCCGAGACGCTGCAGGCCGACGACCGCGTGCTGCGCCGGCTGATCGAGGAGTGCTATCCCGGCACCGAGCGCGACGGCGCCAAGCTGGTCGGGCGGCCGCACGCGATGGCCTTCACCTCCGAGATGCCGATCGGCCATGACGGCGCCGCGTCACGCGCCGACATCAGCCTGATGGTCGATCACGACGGGCGCCTGATCCTGTCCTGGCTGCCGCACCTGCACGCCGAGCGGTTGCAGCCGGCACCGCCGCCGCACGTCTCGGTGCTGCTGGAGCACGTGGCCGGCCTGCAGCTCAGCTACTGGTCGACGGCCGGGCGCGGCTGGGCGCGCGACTGGGACGCCGCCACCCTGCCGGACCTGGTGCGGATCCGGGTGCAGTTCGCCGAAGGGGACGCGCGGCGATGGCCCGACATCGTCGAGGCGCCGGCGCGCGAGCAGGCGCCGGGCTGAGGCAGCCGACCCGGCTCATGGCCGCGGGGCGCCGTTGACCGAGGCGATCACGTCGGTGAGCCTCGGCACGTACTCCCCGCCGCGGCCGAGGCCGACCGCGAGCGCGTAGCTGTTGCGCACCGCGGCACCCACCGGGTTGGCGCTGCCGCTGGCGGAGGCGAAGTTCGACAGGTAGGTCAGGTCCTTCAGCGCGTTGCCGAGCACGAACTTGTGCGCCTCGGGGTTGCCGCCGATCACCGCCTCGAAGAAGGTCTGGAAGAACGGGCAGTCCATGCGGCCGCCGCGGATCACGTCGTGGAAGGTCTGCGCCGACACCCCGGCCTTGGCCCCCATCATCAGCGCCTCGGCGTAGAGCGCGCCGTAGCCGAGCGAGACGAAGTTGTTCAGCAGCTTCATCATGTGGGCGGTGCCGGTGGCGCCGGTCTCGACGATGCGCCCGGCGAACGTCTCCAGCAGCGGACGCGCGCGGGCGACGTCCGCGGCCGAGCCGCCCACCATCACGTCGAGCGTGCCCTCCCAGGCCTCCTTGGGGGTGCGGCTGAGCGGCGCGTCGATCAGCGTGATGCCGCGGCCGGCCAGCTCGCCGGCGAGCCGCACCGTGATCGCCGGCTCCGAGGTCGAGCAGTCGACCACCAGCAGCTCCCGCCCCGCGGCCGCCAGCCCGTCGGGGCCGCCCAGGATGGCCTCGACCTGCGGGCTCCCGGTCACGCACAGCACCACGGCGTCGCAGCGCTCGGCGAGCGCGCGTGCCGAAGTCGCCTCGCGGGCGCCGCGCCGCTTCAGGTCGTCGACCGCCTCGCGCTTGCGCCAGGCCAGCACCGAGAGCGGGTACCCCTTCTCGACGATGTTCTTCGCCATGCCCCAGCCCATGAGGCCGAGCCCGATGAAACCGATTTCCGTCATCGCCATTCCCCTGTTGCGCCGGCGTCAGGTGCTCGACCTGACCTCCAGCCGGTAGCCGACATCGACACGCGCCGGACCCGCCGGCCTGCCCTGGATGCGCGCCAGCAGCTTGCGCGCCGCGAGCTCGCCGATCCGCTGACGCGGCGAGACGATCGAGGTGAGTGCGGGCGTGGTCAGCGCGCCGATGCCCAGGCCGTTGAAGCCGGCGATCGCGATCCGGCCGGGCACCGCGATGCCGTCCTTCTGCGCGCGCAGGATGGCGCCGGTCGCGAGATCGTCGTTGGCGAAGAACACGGCGTCGAGTGCGGGATCGGCGTGGAGCGCCTCGATCAGCTTCTCGCCGCCGAGCGACGGGCTCGACCGCTCCGGATGGGTGAAGGGGCGGCGTCGCCGGAGCCCGGCCGCGGCGCGCGCGCGGTGGAGACCGTCGAAGCGCGGCATCGCCC
>CAXTNB010000072.1:8267-10015 GCA_964245385.1 uncultured Acetobacteraceae bacterium
GAGCGCGCGATCCAGGCCGCGGAAGCGCTGTGCGGCGCGATAATCCGCCTCCAGCCGTCCGCCGACGAAGCCGATCTGGCGGTAGCCGCGGGCGATCAGGTGCGCGCCCATGGTCTCGCCGGCCTTGAGGTGCGACAGCCCGACATTCATGTCGATCGCCCTGGGTCCGTACTCCATGATCTCGACCACCGGACGGCCGTAGCCGCGCAGCAGCCGCGCGGTGCGCTCGGCATGACGCAGCCCGGCGACGATCAGGCCGGGCGGCGACCAGCCGAGCAGGGTCGCGACCAGCTCCGCCTCGCGGTCGAGGTCGTACTGCGTGTTGCCGAGCAGCAGCTGGTAGCGCGCCGCCTCCAGCACCTCCTGGATGCCCTGGATCACCTCGATGAACACCGCGTTGGCGAGCGACGGCACGATCACCGGCACGATGCGGCTGTCGGCGGAGGCGAGCGCGCCGGCGAAGCGGTTGGGCACGTAGCCGAGCTCGGCGACGGCGACGTCGATCTGGCGGCGCAGCGCCTCCGAGACGCTGTGCGGCGCGTTCAGCGCCCGCGACACCGTGATCGGCGCCACCCCCGCGCGCTCGGCCACGTGCTTCAGCGTCACCGCCCCGTCCGCGCGCCTGCGTCCGCCGGTACGCGCGGCTGGGTTGATCGTGCTCATGCCGGGGCGAGGGTAATCCAGGATCCATGGTTGCGCTACCAGGCGATACGGACTACTGGTTGCGCTACCATCGATCGATGGCAAGGGCAGCCCGTGCCGCACGGCATCGAGAAGCGCCCTCCTCCAGGGAACCTGTCCAGGAGACGGCATCATGTCGCTCGCCGCCGCCGAGACGCCCGACGCCGCCCCGCAAGGTCGCTACGGCGCACTCGACATCACCAAGAACTACGCCAGCGTCGCGGTGCTGCGCGGCGTCAGCCTGACGCTGCAGCCCGGCCGGGTGCACACGATGATGGGCGAGAACGGCGCGGGCAAGTCCACCCTGTTCAAGATCCTGTCCGGGATCGTGCGGCCGAGCGCGGGACAGCTGAGCCTGGACGGCCGGCCGCTCGCCCTGCACAGCCCGCAGCAGGCGCACGCGCACGGCATCTACCTGGTGCCGCAGGAGCCGGCGCTGATGCCGGAGCTCAGCGTCGCCGAGACCATGTTCGTGGGCCAGCTGCCCACCGCGGGACGGCTGCCGCGTCGCATCGACTGGTCCCAGGTGCGGCGACAGGCGCGCGAGGCGCTGGGCTCGCTCGGCCTCGACATCGACGCCGACCAGCCGGCGCGCCAGCTCTCGATCGCCCAGCAGCAGCAGGTGGAGTGCGCCAAGGCGCTGCTGCGCGGCTGCCGCGTCATCCTGTTCGACGAGCCGACCTCGCCGCTGACCACGCACGAGGTCGAGCACCTGTTCGGCATCATGCGACGGCTGCGCGACGACGGCTGCACGCTCGGCTTCATCAGCCACCGCATGGACGAGGTGCTCGAGATCAGCGACGAGATCAGCGTGCTGCGCGACGGCGTGCTGGTCGACCGCACCGAGCGCGCCGGGTTCGACCGGGTGCGGCTGATGTCGCAGATGGTCGGCCGCGAGATGCGCGTGATCCCCCGGCGCAGCTGGTCGTCGGTCACCGGCGTGCCGGCGCTGCGGGTCGAAGGGCTGAGCCACGCGCCGCGCTTCCGCGACGTCGGCTTCACCCTGCACCGGGGCGAGATCCTGGGGCTGGCGGGGCTGGTCGGCGCCGGCCGCACCGAGATCGCCG
>CAXTNB010000073.1:0-9942 GCA_964245385.1 uncultured Acetobacteraceae bacterium
CGCCGTACTCCACCAGCACACTGGCCGCGTCGACGTCGGCGACGATCGCCGCCGCGTGCGCCTCGAGCAGGGCCATCTCGGCCCGGGTGACGTAGTATTCCGGCAGCCGGGTGATGCGGGCGAACAGGTCGCAGCCGGCATCGTCGTAGAACAGGCGCGAGGGCAGCGACTTCGGCCGCCGGCCCAGGCCAGCCAGGATGTCGCCGACATCGTCGACCTCCTGCGCGCGCGGGTCGGGCATCGCCGCGGCGTGCCGCGGGTCGTTGGCGTCCATGGTCGGTCCTATGTCAGCCGGTCAGCGGTCCTGGGCCAGCCGGAGGCCGGCGACCTGCCAGCGCGCGCCGGGCGGGAAGAAGTTGCGGTAGCTCGCCCTGGCGTGGCCGGGCGGCGTCGCGTGCGAGCTGCCGCGCAGCACCATCTGGTTGATCATGAACTTGCCGTTGTACTCGCCGATCGCGCCGGCCGCCGACCTGAAGCGCGGATAGGGGAGGTAGGCGCTGTTGGTCCACTGCCAGGCATGGCCGAAGAACTCGGCCAGGCCCGAGGCACGCTGCGCGGCTTCGAGCTCGGCCTCGGTCGGCAGGCGCCAGCCGGTCCAGCGGGCGAACGCGTCGGCCTCGTACCAGCTGACGTGGGTGACCGGGTCGTCGGGGGCGAGGCGTCGGCAGCCGCCAGGCGTGCCCTGCAGCCAGCCGGTCTCGTCGGGGCCCCAGTGCAGCGGCGCCTCCCAGCCCTCGCGGCCGCGCTCGGCCCAGCCGTCGGCCATCCAGAGCTCGGGGCGCCGGTAGCCGCCGTCGGCGATGAACGCGAGCCACTCGGCGTTGCGCACCAGCCGGTCGGCGAGCGCGTGCGGCTGCAGGATCTGCTGGTGGCGCGGATACTCGTTGTCGAAGCCGAAGCCCTCCCCGTCGTGGCCGATCCGCGTCAGACCGCCCGGATACTCGACGAAGCGGGTGGGACCGGGTGTCGTCGCGGGTGCGCTCCAGCCCGGCAGCACGGCGATGTCTCCCCCGGAGTCCCCCCCGGCCGGCGAGAGGCGCCAGCAGAGCGGGTTCTGCGCCAGCGCGTGCAGGGCGTCGGTCACCAGCAGCTCCTGGTGCTGCTGCTCGTGATGCAGGCCGAGCGTGACCAGCTCGTGCAGCGCCCCGTCGACGGGTGCTGCCAGCAGCCGGGCCAGCGCCGCGTCGACATGCGCCCGGTAGCGGCCGACATGGGCGCAGTCGGGCCGCGTCAGCAGGCCGCGCATCGGTCGCGGATGACGCGGACCGACCGCCTCGTAGTACGAGTTGAACAGGAACGAGAACGCCTCGTCGAAGCGGCGGTAGCCGGGCAGGTGCGGCTCCAGCACGAACTGCTCGAAGAACCAGCTGGTATGCGCCCGGTGCCACTTGGTGGGGCTCGCGTCGGGCATCGACTGGACGCACTGGTCCTCGGCCGAGAGGCTGGCCGCGAGATGCTCGGTGTGCCGCCGCACCGCCTCGCATGTTCGGGCCAGGTCCGGCGAGGCAGGCGATGCCGAAGCGGCCGGAGTCCGGGTGCGTGACTGGGACATGCAGCACTCGTGCTTTCGTGGCTCAACGAGGTGGTTCTTGGGCGGTTGCGCCGGGATCCGATGAATCCAGCAAACGCATCAGGCTGTCCAGCCGGTCGGCCTGCGCCGGCGGCTTGTCGGTGCGCAGCCGTGCCACGCGCGGGAAGCGCAACGCCACCCCGGACTTGTGCCGGCTCGAGCGCTGCGCCGCGTCGAAGGCGATCTCCAGCACGATGCCGAGCTCGCGCCCGTGCGCCACCTCGCGCACCGGGCCGAACCGGGCGGTGGTGTGGTTGCGTATCCAGCGGTCCAGCATCCCCAGCTCGGCGTCGGTGAAGCCCGAGTAGGCCTTGCCGACCGGAACCAGCTCGGGCGCGCCGTCGTCGCCGTCGCGCCACAGGCCGAAGGTGTAGTCGGAGTAGAACGAGGACCGCTTGCCGTGGCCGCGCTGGGCGTACATCAGCACCGCGTCGATGCTCAGCGGGTCGCGCTTCCACTTCCACCACAGCCCCTTGGGACGGCCGGGCAGGTAGGGGCTGTCGCGCCGCTTCAGCATCAGCCCCTCGATCGAGGCGGCGCGGGCGCCGTCGCGCAGCACGCCGAGTGCGTCGAGGTCGGGAGCGGCGACGATCTCCGACAGGTCCATGCGCGCCGGGCGGGTGCGGCCGAACCACGCCTCCAGGCGCCGCCGGCGCTGCTCGAAGCCGAGCGGGCGCAGGTCCTCGGCCCCCTCGAACAGCATGTCGTAGAGCCGCACGCCGACCGGGAACTGCGCCATCATGCGCGGGCTCGGCGCCTTGCGGTTCAGCCGCTGCTGCAGGTCGGCGAACGGCGCCACCACGCCGTGGCGCAGCACCAGCAGCTCGCCGTCCAGCACCGCGTCGAACGCCATCGCGTCCACGATCTCCGGGAACGCCGCCGAGATGTCGTCGGCACCGCGCGAGTACAGCCGCCTGCCGCCGGCGGTGGAGACCAGCTGCACGCGTATGCCGTCCCACTTCCACTCGGCGGCGAAGGCCGCGAACTCCAGCGCCGCGCGGTCCGCGGCCTCCAGCGGATGCGCCAGCATCGGCGGCCGGAACACCGGGGCGCCGCGCGGGTCGGGCCGCGGCCCGCGTCCCTCGATCCAGGCGAACAGCTCGGCGTAGGGCGGTGCCAGCCCGTGCCAGACCTCCTCGATGTCGTCGGCGGCGATGCCGCCGCCGCTGAGCTCGGCGAGCGCGATCTTGGCCAGCCGCACCGAGGCGCCGACGCGCAAGGACCCGGTGATCAGCTTGAGGATGGCCAGCCGCACCGGGCTCGGCGAGGCGTCGAGCCAGCCCGCGACCAGCGCCGGCAGCTCGGATTTCGGGGTGGCGGCGAGCGACTGCACCACCTCCATCAGCAGCGGCGGCGGGCTGTTGGAGCGGCGCTCCGGCCACATCAGCGCCACCGTCTCGGCCAGGTCGCCGACATAGTCGTACGACCAGGCGAACAGCACCGGGTCGGTGCGGCTCTCGGCGAGGCCGCGTATCAGCGCCGGCTTGGCGGCCTCGAAGGCGAGCTCGCCGGTCAGGGCGGCCAGCCCGATGCCGCGGTCCGGATCCGGCTCGTTCTCGAAGAAGCGGCGCAGCAGCGCGATCTTGGCCAGGCGGCCGGGGGTGAGGGTCAGGCGCTCGAGCAGCTCGGCGAAGGCGATCATGCCGCCGTCGGCCCCGCGCCGGCATCGGCGCCCGCGTGCGCGCCGGCATCGGCGCCGGCGCCGTCCCCGGCATCGTCCTCGTCGCCGTAGCCGACCAGGCGCAGCGCGCGGCCGCGCCGCCCCTGCCTGCCGGCCTCGTGGATCAGCGCCTCCTCGCGCCCGTGCGTCACCCAGATCTCCGGCGCGTCCACCTCGGCGAGCGTCCGGCCGAGCTCGTCCCAGTCCGCGTGGTCGGAGATCACCAGCGGCAGCTCGACGCCGCGCGCCTTGGCGCGCTGCCGCACCCGCATCCAGCCGGAGGCGAGGCAGGTGACCGGATCGGCCAGCCGGCGCGCCCAGCGGTCGGCGATGGCGGAGGGGGGTGCCAGCACGATGGCGCCGGCGAGCTCGGCCTTCGCCGCCACCGTCGCCGGACGCAGCTCGCCGAGCGGGATGCCCATGCGCTGGTAGGCCTCGCACAGCGGGATCAGCGCGCCGTGCAGGTGGATCGGCCGGTCCCAGCCGGCCTCGCGCAGCAGCGCGATCAGGCGCTGGCACTTGCCGAGCGCGTAGCAGCCGATCACGTGGGTGCGCTCGGGGAACAGCGCCACGCTGTCGAGCAGGCGGCCGACCTCGCCCGCCGGCGGCGGATGGCGGAACACCGGCAGCCCGAACGTCGCCTCGGTGACGAAGACGTCGCAGGCGATCGGCTCGAACGGCAGGCAGGTCGGGTCGGCGACGCGCTTGTAGTCGCCGGAGACCACGGCGCGGCTGCCCCGCCACTCCATCGCCACCTGGGCGCTGCCCAGCACGTGCCCGGCCGGCCGCAGCCACACCCGCACCCCGTCCAGGGTGACGGTCTCGCCGTACGGCAGCACCTGCCGGCTGCGGCCGGACCGCCCCTCGCCCATGCGCACGTCCATCAGCGCCATGGTCTCCGGGCTCGCCAGCACCGCGCCGTGGCCGGGGCGCGCGTGGTCGGCGTGGGCGTGGGTGATGACGGCGCGGGCGACCGGGCCGGGCGGATCGATGTAGAAGCCGCCCGGCTCGCAATACAGGCCGTTGGGCAGCACCTTGAGCCAGCTCTCGGGATGCGGCGGCATCAGCCCCTCGAGCGCCGCGGCCGGGCTAGCGCGGTCTCGACCCCAGGGCGCCGGCGGCCGGGTGCCGCACCGGCCTCGCCAGCTGCCAGGAGCGGCGCAGGCCGGCGCGCTGCTGCGCCAGCCAGCCGCCGCTCGCCATCGCCTCCTCGGCCGAGGCGTCGCCGGTCTCGACCACGTCGCGGCGGAAGCTCGCGGTGCCGAACATCATGTCCCACCACGGGAACACGGCGCCGAAATTGCCCGAGCGCCGCCCCGCCGCGCGCAGCCCGTGATGGGCGCGGTGGAACTGCGGCGAGACCAGCAGCCGCTCGCCGAGCCAGCCGTAGCAGAAGCTGGTGTTGGCGTGCGACAGGCTCTCGACCAGGCGCAGGAACAGCACCAGCAGCGGGAACTGCATCGGCGGCACCCCGATCAGCAGCCCGACGGCGATGAACCAGACGTAGCTGATCACGTCGTCCAGCACGTGGTTGCGGTCGTCGGACCAGAACGTCATCTGCCGCTGCGCGTGATGCACCGCGTGCAGCCCGTACCACCAGCCCAGCCGGTGCGACAGGCGATGCCGCCAGTAGTCGGTGAAGTCCAGCACGGCGGCGTAGAGGAAGAAGCTCAGCACCGGCAGGTCGAGCAGCCCGGGCAGCAGCGTCTCCAGCGTCGGCGGCACGTAGCCGCGGTCGGCGAGCGCGCCGTTGATCCAGGTCTGGATCTCGTAGAAGCCGAAGAAGCTGACCAGCGGGAAGATGCCGACGCGCGCGATCAGCGTGTAGACGACGTCCATGGTCACGGCGCTGCCGGCACCCGGCGTGCGCGGGAAGCGCTGCAACGGCCGCAGCCGCTGCATCGGCACGCAGATCGCGCAGTTGATCGCCACCTGCAGCACGCCGTAGACGGCGAACAGCACCCACATGAACGAGACGTCTTCCCACCGCATCCAGCCCAGGCGCCACAGCGCGGGGATCAGGAGGGTCTCGTGGATCCAGCCGGCGATCCAGGCGAACGGGTCGATCATGCGCTGTTCCCTAGCACGATCGCGTGCGCGATGCAGCCGCGGCGAGAAGCCTCTTGACCCGAAATGCGATCCGCATTGCAACCGTCGCCATTGCATGCCGGGGACCCGGTTCACCTTCGGAGGCACCGTGGCCGCACCGCGCCTGCTGCTCGTCGAGGACGAGTTCCTGATCCGCCTGACCCTGTCCGAGACGCTCGTCGATGACGGCTTCGAGGTGGTGGAAGCCGAGGATGGCGGCGCCGCCCTGGCGCTGCTGGCGCAGCAGCAGCCGATCGCGCTGATGCTCACCGACATCCAGCTTCCCGGCGCCCTGGACGGCCACGCGCTGGCCGAGCGGGCGCGCAGCACGCGCCCCGACCTGCCGGTGATCTTCATGAGCGGACGGCCGCCCGACGCGCCACCGGCGAGCCGGCTCGACACCTACGTCAGCAAGCCGTACTCGCCCGCCGCGGTGTCCGCCACCGTCCGGCGCATCCTCCAGGGCGGCTAGCCGGGGATGGCCGGGGCGGCGGCGGGAACCGGACCGCCCGGGGCGACCGCGCCGGCGGAGGCCACGCCAGGAGTCGCGCCGCCGGGGGCCGCGCATCGCCGCGCCGTCCTGCGCGCGGCGCTCGACGCCCTGCACGGCGGACGCCACGCCGAGGCGCGGGCGCTGAGCCGGCCGTTCGCCACCGACGACGACGTCGAGGCGCGGCTGCTGCATGGCCTGGCGCTCGGGGGCCTCGGCGAGGCGGAGGCGTCGGCGTCGATGCTGTGCCGGATCGCCCGCGAGATGCCGCAGGCGCTGCATCCGTGCCAGGACCTCGCCGGGCTGCTCGTCGGCCAGCAGCGCGCCGGCGACGCCGACGCCGTCTACGCCGCCGCGCTTCGCCTGACGCCGGAGGATCCGCGGCTGCTGCTGGCCTACGGCGAGTATCTCTGCAACCGGTGGCGCCCCGAGGAGGCGGAGGCGGTGCTGCGTCGCGGGCTGCGGGCGCGGCCGGGCGATCTGGCGACGATGAACCAGCTCGGCATCGTGCTGGCGGCGCTGGGACGCATGGACGAGGCGCTGGCGCTGTTCCGCGACGTGGTGGCGATCAACCCCGCCAACCACGCGGGCTGGGCCAACCTGGGCTGCGCGATGGCCAACGAGGGCGCGTTCGAGGAGGCGCTGTCGTACTACCACCGCGCCATCCGGCTGAAGCCGGACGAGCCGCAGATCCGGCTGAACCACTCGATCTGCCTGCTCAAGGCGGGACGCATGACCCAGGGCTGGAGCGAGCATGAGTGGCGGCTGGCGCTGCCCGGCCATACCGAGCTGCCGCGCCGGCTGCTGCTTCCGACCCTGTCGACGGGCAGCGACCTCGCCGGCAGCACGGTGCTGGTGACGCAGGAGGAGGGCCTCGGCGATACGCTGATGTACCTGCGCTACGTGCCGCTGCTGGCCGATCGCGGCGCCCGCGTGGTGATGTGGGTGCCGGACTCGCTGCGACGGCTGGCCGCCCGGGTCGAGCCGCGCGCCACCGTGCTGAGCGGCGACATCCCGCGCGTCGACTTCACCTGGCACTGCCCGTTCATCAGCCTGCCGCGTGCCTTCGCCGGCATCGCGCCGAGCGGAAGGCCGGCGCCGTACCTGCATGCCGATCCGGCACGGGTGGCGGCGATGGCGTCGCTGCTGCCGCCGCGCGACGGGCTGCGGGTCGGCCTGGCCTGGGGCGGGGCGCCGCGCCACGCCGATCCGGTGGCGCACGGCATCGACCGCCGCCGCAGCATCGGCCTCGCCGCCCTGGCGCCTCTTGCCGGTTTGCCGGGCATCTGCTTCGTCAGCGTGCAGAAGGGTCCGTACGCCGAACAGCTCGCCGACCCGCCGCCCGGCCTGCGGCTATTCGACCCGATGCCGCAGGTTCAGGACATGGACGACACCGCCGGCCTGCTGCGCAACCTGGACCTGGTGGTGACGGTGGACACCTCGGTCGTGCACCTCGCCGGCGGCCTGGGCGTGCCGACCATCCTGCTCGACCGCTACGACAATTGCTGGCGCTGGCTGCACGGCCGCAGCGACAGCGCCTGGTATCCGTCGGTGCGAATCCTGCGCCAGCAGCGGCCGGGCGACTGGGCCGGGGTGGTGGAACGGCTCGTCGCCACGCTGCGCAGCCTGGCGACGGATCCGGTATACAGGCGGTCCGGCGCGATCAGAAGCGCGCCGTCGCGGTGAAGGTGATGGCGAACGGCTCGCCGGGCAGTCCGTCGGCGAATTCCGGCGTGCAGCTGTAGTTGTTGGCCGGCTGACCCTTGAACGGCCCGGTGGTGATCGTGCCGCAGGCGCTCGGGGATGTCTGCTTGTAGAAGTACTGGAAATACTGGTTGTTGAACAGGTTGAGAACGTTGAGGTCGAAGCTGATGGTCTTCAGCGGACCGACGTTCTTCACCGGAAGCTTGTAGTTCAGGTCGAGGTTGAAGATCACGAACGGGCTGATGCCGCCGTTCGGGTCGTACGTCGTGGAGCCGGTGACCGCGTTGTAGTACGCGTAGCTGCCGGGAGCGGCCGCGATGCCCGGTATCATCCCGACGTTCGCGGTGCCCGGAAGATCGTAGGTCGTGGATTGGTGCCCGGTATACTGGCCCTCGAAGCGGACGTTCAGCATGTCGCCGGAGATGGCGAGGTTGCGACGGTTGTAGTCGACGCCGAAGGTCGACAGCCAATCCGGAACGCCGCTGATCGGCGTGCCGCGGATGCCGATGCCGTACTGGTCCTCCTGGACGGTGACGAACTCGAGGGACGTCTTCAGGTACTTGGCGAGGGTGTGGGAGAGGTTGCCGAACAGCTGCCACTGGCGGTTGATCTGCCAGGTCGCGGCCGCCTCGACGCCCTTGAACTCGCGCTCGCCGTCGCCGGTGTAGATCGTCTGCCCGGCCTGCGGCCCCGACTGGTACTGGAAGAATCCGAAATCGCGATCGACCTTCTGGTAGAAATAGTCGGCGGACAGGACGAGGTTGGAGACGTTGTATTTCACGCCGCCCTCGTACATGTGCACGATCGAGGCGCTGGGGATCGGCCCGGCAAGGTTGGGCTGGAAATCGGTCACCGGCGCGTAGAGGGCGGACTCGCCGTAGCTGGCATACAGCGACACGCCGCGTGCCGCCGGAAGCACGCGATCAAGATCGTAGTCGATGTTGAAGAACGGCAGCAGGTCGCGATCCCACTTGGTCGCCTTGTAGTAGCCGAAATCGCACGGGTTGCCGGCCAGGCAGTACGGGTTGTTGAGCTGGGCGGCGGACGGCGTGCCGTTGTAGACGTTGGACCCGACATAGCTGGAGTCCGTGCCCTGCAGGGTCAGGCCGGGCGTCATGTGCAGCGTGTTCTGCAGGAAATCGATCTTGTCCTGCACGTAGCCCAGGTAGATGGTGCGCTGCACGCCGCCATCGGCGGCGTCTCCGCCGGCCGCGCCGTTGATCGTCAGGTTGGCCTCGGTCTGCGGCACGATCGAGGTGCCGCCGTAGTAGTACGGCGTGTTGCCCTGCGTCTCCTTGGCGACCAGGCCGCCGGCCTTGATCGTGTTGGCGATGCCGAAGATCTCCGGCGCGGTGAAGGTGACGCGCGGCTGCAGGCCGTAGGTGTCGTTGTGGACCGTGTCCAGCGAAGCGTTGTAGCCGCACGGGCTGACCTGGCCGATCGCGGCCCACTGCGCGGCCACGCTCGCCGGGCAGGCGCCGGTACCGGCGGGGTAGGCGGCGGTCCCGTTGTACCTGTACACCGGCGGCTCGTAGAACTGGCTGCCAGGGCCGAACAGGCTCTGCTCGCCGAAGCCGGCCGCGGTCTGGGTGAAGGGGGCCGCGCCGTCGACGGTGACCGAGCCAGGCACCCCGGGGGTCGAGAAGATGCCCGGGGCGCCGTAGTCCGTGTTCTCGGTATCGGAGTTCAGGTAGAACACCGACAGGCCCGCACTCAGGTTGTCATTGATGTAGGTGTCGTCGCGAAGGATGATCGTCAGATAATCGTTCTGAGATCGGAAGAATTCCTGGTCGGGCGAGTAGTTGCTGTATAAGCCGTTCTGCTCGAGGTACGGGAGCGGGATCGGCTCCGGCGTGACCAAGCCGTTTCCGGTGTTGTACAGCACGCTGGCCTGGAACTTCGACAGGCCGCCGTCGTACGGCTTGTCGAAGGCGAACAGCATGTTGTTGTACTTGGCAGGCGTGTAGTCGATGAAGCCGTTGGTCTGCAGGTTGGAGTATTTCAGCAGGAACTTCGGCGCATCGTCGCCGGTGCCGAGGAATCCGTCCAGCTGGCCGGAGTTCAGCTCGAAGCCTTCGTTGTAGGTGCCGAACGAGCCGATCGAGCCGGTGACGTCGAAATACTGCTTATCGGAGGGCCGCAGCGTGTTGTAGGCGATGGTGCCGCCGATGGTGCCGAAGGTGTTCTTGTCCGGGTAGGCGACGCCCGGATAGATCGACACGCCGCTGATCTGGTCGAGGTTGAAGCGGCCGCCGACGAGGTTGTTCAGGTAGGCGCCGGTGCCGCCGTTGAGCAGATCCTGCATCGGTATGTCGTCCAGCGTCTGCGCGGTCTCCAGGCCGCGCGTGCCGCGGATCGACAGCACCGGCTCGTTGTTGCCGATGCCCTGCTGATACACGTACACCGAGGGTGCGGCACGCAGCAGCGTCG
>CAXTNB010000074.1:0-1660 GCA_964245385.1 uncultured Acetobacteraceae bacterium
GCCCAGCGACTCGTCGTCGGCGTGCGGCGGCCTGATCGCCGAACTCTGCGACCGCGGCCGGCCGCCGGCGGTGCTGGTGGTCACCGACGGCACCGGCTCGCACCCGCGCTCGCGGCTCTGGCCCGAGGCGCGGCTGCGCGCGCGGCGCGAGGCCGAGGCGCTGCAGGCGACCGCGGCACTCGGGCTGCCGGCATCCGAGCTCGGCTTCCTGCGCCTGCGCGACACCGCGGCACCGCACGCGGGTCCCGCCTTCGAGCAGGCCTGCGCCGACATCGGGACGGAGCTGGGACGGCGCGGCTGCGACACCCTGCTCGCCCCCTGGATGCTCGACCCGCACTGCGACCACGAGGCGGTGCAGAAGATGGCGCGCCAAGTCGCGCGCGGGCACGGCGTCCGCCTGCTCTCCTATCCGGTGTGGGCGTGGCTGATCGAGGCCGCATCGCCGGTCGAGCCGGATCAGCCGATACGCGGCTTCCGCCTCGCGGTGGAGCGCCATCTCGATCGCAAGCGGCGGGCCATCCGGCTGCACGCCTCGCAGTACGCCGGGCTGATCACCGACGATCCGGACGGGTTCGCGCTGCCGCAGGCGCTGCTGTCGGTGTTCGAGCAGCCGTTCGAGACCTTCCTGGAGACCACGCCGTGATGAGCGCCGCATGAGCCCGCCGGACGAGAAGCCGCGAAGCTGGCAGCCGGAGGTGTTCGAGCGGCTCTACGCGGCGCACCCCGATCCGTGGCGCTTCGAGACCAGCGCCTACGAGCAGGCCAAGTACGCCGACACCCTGGCGCAGCTGGAGGGCCGACGCTTTCGCAGCGCGCTCGAGCTCGGCTGCTCGATCGGGGTGCTGAGCCTGATGCTGGCCGCCTGCTGCGACCGGCTGGTCGGCCTCGACCTCGCCGAGGCGGCGCTGGCGCGTGCCCGCCTGCGCTGCGCCGGGCTCGATCACGTGGTGCTGCACCGCGCGGTGCTGCCCGAGGACTGGACCGAGCCCGCGCAGCACGGCGCCTTCGACCTCGTGCTGGTGTCCGAGATGCTGTATTTCCTGGTGCCCGACGACATCGACCGGCTGGCGCGGCGCTGCGTCGCGGCGTCGCTGCCCGACTGCACGATGCTGCTGGTGAACTGGACCGGAGCGACCGACACGCCCACCACCGGCGACGAGGCGGCGGAGCGCTTCGCCGCCGCGGCGGTCGCCGAGGGTGGCTTCAGCCCGGACGCACCTCTGCGGCGGCAAGGCTACCGGCTGGATCGGCTGCGTCGGTCGGCACCTCGTTCCTGAGGCCGGCCAGGATGCGGCGGGCTTCCGCCACGTGCCGGTCGAGCGCCTGTCGCTGCACCGGCACCCGCACCAGCGCCGGACTCTCGGCCTCGATGCGGTTCCAGGCCGCGCCGAAGTAGCGGCTGCGGAGCCAGGCACGCACCGTGTCCGCCGGCAGCGACGCCTCGCCGGCCAGCCGCGCCGAGCCGGCGCGCCAGGAGGCGTCGGGGTCGTGCCGCGCGTCCCACAGCGCCCGCGCCCGGGCGCGCATGCGGGCGCGGCGCAGGCAGGTCGCGGCCGGTTCCAGCTCGGCGTCGAGGGTCGCGTCCTGGCAGATCATGCGTCGCGCCATGGTGTCCGCCATGCCGCCCTGGCTGCGCCCCTCGATGCGGCCCGACACCGTC
>CAXTNB010000074.1:1670-9853 GCA_964245385.1 uncultured Acetobacteraceae bacterium
CGCCCGCAGCGCGCGCAGGAAGCCGCGATCCTCCCCAGTCGGCAGCGGGGTCATGCCGCCGGCGCGCCGGTAGGCGGCGACGGTGACGGCGATGCTGGCGCCGGAATGCTCGGCATGACGCGGCAGCGGGTCCCAGCGGTCCGGATCGGCCAGCGCGTGGATCTCGTCGAGCATGGCGCCGTAGGCGACCTCGCGCGCGTCGTCGTCGTGCAGCGCGTGCGGGATGTGCATCGCCTCGACCGGGTCGATCAGCGCGCGGCCGCACACCGCCTCGGCGCCGAGCGCCAGGGCGGCGCGGGTGCAGGCGACCCAGTCCACCGCCACCGTGCCGTCGGCGTCGGTGGTGGCGAGGATGCCCTCGGGGCCGGCGATACGCGCCGCGAGCGCCAGTGCCGCGCTGCGCGCGTGTCCCGCGTCCGCCTGGCCCTCGGGGAAGTCGCGGACCGCCACGGTGACCGGCATCGCCAGCTGCGGCCGCACCCGCTCCACCGCCTGCGCGGTGCCGTCTGTGCAGTTGTTCAGCAGCAGCACGACGTGGTCGCAGCGGTCGCCGGTGCGGCCGCCGCGCTGGCCGGAGAGTGCGCGCAGGCATGCCCCGATCCGCGCGGCCTCGTTGCAGGCGGGTATGGCCACGACGAACCGCGACGACGGGAGGGGCGAGGCGCGCATGATGGTCTCCGCTGGGGCCTGCAAAACAGCCGGACGCGGCCTCCGGTTGCGCCGCCGCGCGGGATTTCCCGGCTGGCAGCTGCGGAATCGCGATGCTAGAGCCTGCGCGTTCAGGGAGAACCGCTCATGGTCGTCGGCGACGTCAAGAAGGTCGTGCTCGCCTATTCCGGCGGCCTCGACACCAGCGTCATCCTGCGCTGGCTGCAGACCAGCTACCGCTGCGAGGTGGTCACCTTCACCGCCGACCTCGGCCAGGGCGAGGAGCTGGAGCCGGCACGGCGCAAGGCCGAGGCGGCCGGCGTGCGGGAGATCTTCGTCGACGACCTGCGCGAGAGCTTCGTGCGCGACTTCGTGTTTCCGATGTTCCGCGCCAACACGCTGTACGAGGGCCAGTACCTGCTCGGCACCGCGATCGCGCGGCCGCTGATCGCGCAGCGCCAGATCGAGATCGCCGAGCTGGTGGGCGCCGACGCGGTGGCGCACGGCGCCACCGGCAAGGGCAACGACCAGGTGCGCTTCGAGCTGTCGTACTACGCGCTCAAGCCGGAGGTGAGGGTGATCGCGCCGTGGCGCGAGTGGGACCTGACCAGCCGCACCAGGCTGCTCGCCTTCGCGGAGGCGAACCAGATCCCGATCGCGCGTGACGCGCGCGGCGAGGCGCCGTTCTCGGTCGACGCCAACCTGCTGCATTCCTCCTCGGAGGGCAAGATCCTCGAGGATCCCGCGGTGGCACCGGACGAGGTGGTGTTCCAGCGCACGATCAGCCCGGAGGCGGCGCCGGACGTCGCGCGCGAGATCGCCGTCGACTTCGTCTCCGGCGACCCCGTGGCGGTGGACGGCGAGGCGCTGTCGCCGGCGGCACTGCTGACCCGGCTGAACCAGCTCGGACGTGACAACGGCATCGGCCGCCTCGACCTGGTGGAGAACCGCTTCGTGGGCATGAAGTCGCGCGGCGTCTACGAGACCCCGGGCGGCACCATCCTGCTGGCAGCACACCGCAGCATGGAGACGATCACGCTGGACCGCGAGGCCGGGCACCTCAAGGACAGCCTGATGCCGCGCTACGCCGAGCTGATCTACAACGGCTTCTGGTTCAGCCCGGAGCGTCGGATGCTGCAGGCGCTGATCGACACCAGCCAGCACAGCGTCACCGGGCGGGTGCGGCTGAAGCTCTACAAGGGCAACGTGATCACCGTCGGCCGCGAGAGCCCGAACAGCCTGTACGACACCCGCACGGTGACGTTCGAGGACGATCAGGGCGCCTACGACCAGGTCGACGCGCAGGGCTTCATCAAGCTCCATGCGCTGCGGCTGCGGCTCGGCGCCAGCGCGGGGCGGCGCGGCGGCATCCTGTGACGCCCGGCGCCGCGGGGCTGCGGATCCCGTGGATCCTGCTCGCCGCCGGTCTCGGCGCCGGTCTCGCCACCAGCCTGTTCGGCGTGCTGCGCACGATCCCGCTGGACGCCGACACCGCGACGCCGGCGGTGGTGGCGGGCGAGGTGGCGCGGCACGGTCTGGATGCGCTGCGGGCCTGGCACTACACGCAGGACAACTGGCTGCTGTCGGTGATCCTGCCGGACCTCGCACTCTACGCGCTGCTCGGCGACGCGCCGTGGCTCGCCCTCGCGCAGGGTTGGCTGCTGCTGCTCGCGTGCTGCGGGCTGACCGCGCTGCTGGCGCGCCGCTCGATGCCGGCGCCGGCGGCGCTGTGGCTGGGCGCGCTGCTGCTGTTCGCGCATCCGGACAGCCTGGGGCGCTACGGCTTCCTCGCCAACCCGGTCAGCCACGGCGTCACCATGGCGTGGGGCCTGCTCGGCCTGCTGCTGGCCGCGCGCTGGGCCGAGCGCGGCGGCGTCGCCTCGCTGGCCGGCACCGCCGGCTGCCTCGTCGTCGCCGCCACCTCGGACCCGTGGGCGAAGCCGGCGCTGCTGCTGCCGCTGCTGCTCGGCAGCGCCGCCTGCGCCGCGTCGCGGCCGACGGCGACGCGGCCGCGCCTGCTGGCGCTGGCGTCGCTGGCGCTGCTCTGCCTGCTCGGCGGCACGCGCTGGTTCGGGCTGCTCGGCTTCCTGCCTGCCACCCGCTACCAGACCGTCGCACACCCGCAGCTCGCGACGCGCGCGGCGGCCGCCGTGCGCGTGCTCGGCGACGAGTTCTCGGTGCTGCCCTGGCACGGCGCCGTGGCGGCGTGGCTCACGGTGCTCCTGCTGGCGGCGCTGCTGCCGGCGGCGCTCGCGGCGTGGCGGTCTCCGCGCGGCCTCGCCCTGGTGCCGGTGTTCTGCGTGCTGTCCTGCGCCGGCACCGGGCTCGCCTTCGTCCTGTCCGACCTCGAGGTGGGGCTGCCGCTCGGGCGGATGATGCTCAACAGCTACTACCTGCTGCCGCTGCTGCTGGCGCCGGCGCTGCATCGCGCGGCACCGCACTGGCGCGCGCTCGGCGTCGCCGCGGCGACGCTGTTCGTCGCCAGCGGGCTCGTCGAGACGCTGCGGCTGCCGCCGGCGCACGATCCCGGGCCGCCCGGCGACCTGTACGGCTTCCTGCGGCGGCACGGCCTGTCGCACGGCTACGGCCCGTACTGGCCGACACAGGCCAACGCCAGCGCCTGGATCACCCGCGGCCGCGTCGTGATCCGGCCGCTGCAGGCGGAGGGCGCGCTGCCGCTGCAGGCGCGCGTGCCGCAGACCTACCCGTGGTGGTACGAGCCCGGCGACGCGCCGGCGCCCGACGGCCGCGTGTTCTTCGTGGCCGCCCCCGACCGCGAGATCTGCCTCGGCGTCGCCGCCTGCCTGGCCGCGGCGGCGCGCAGCTTCGGCGCCCCCGACCGGCGCCTCGACTGGCGCGGCGTGCCGATCCTGGTGTGGGACCGCCCGATCCTCGACCACCTGCCCGACGCCGCCGCACGCGACGCCGCGCCGCTGCTGCGCGAGGGCGGGACCATCCCGGTCACCGCGCCGCTGCTGTGGACCGGCTGGAGCACGCCCGGCCGCGACGGCGCCTGGAGCCGCGGCGAGCGCTCGCTGGTGATCCTGCACCAGGCGGTCGCGCCGCCCGGCGCGCAGCGTCTGTGCGCCACCCTGCGCGCCACCGGCAGGCCGGGTCGGGCGTCGCAGCCGGTGCGGGTGCTGCTCGACGGCGAGGAGGTCGCCTCCTGGCGGGTCGCCGCCGGCGTGCCGCGACGCTACTGCGCCGGCATCGCGCCGCGCGCCGGCAGCGCGATCCTGACCCTGGAGCGCCCGCGCGGTCCCGGCTGGCGCTACCGGCGCGACGTCCCCGGGATCGCGCTGCAGGCCCTCGCCCTGGACGGCCACGCTGCGTAGCCTGTCACGCCGGCGCGGGTGGCGGGAGGCGGTGATGCGGGCTCTGGTGATGCCGACCCTGGGCCTGCTGGCCGCGATGCTGGCGGGATGCGCCGCACCCTCGCGGCCGATCACGATCGCCGCGGCACTGCACGAGCTGCAGGGCCAGCTGCGGGCCGCCGGCGCGATCAGCGCCACCGGCGCCAGCCCCGAGGCATTCGCCGCCGCCGTGCGCGCCGCGCAGTGCGAGGCGCGCGTCGCCGATCCGGAAGTGCCGATCCTGGGCAGCGAGGTCAGCATCGACCTCACCGGCAGCTTCACCGTCAATGGCGGCTTCCAGGTCGGCCCGGCGATCACCGGCGGCCCGCCGTTCGGTCTCTCCAGCTCGCTGACCCGCGGGCAGACGCAGCAGCTCACCCTGCCGCTCAGCTTCGCCGCCCTGTCCGAGCTGCCCGACGTGTCGGCGGCGCGCCGGCTCGCGCTGTTCTCCGCCCTGCCGCCGTCCGCGCGCGCCACGGAGACACGACGCGTGGTGGCGCAACGCGACGCGCTGCGCGCGCAGACCCGGCAGCTGATCGCGGGCTTCGACACCCGCGCCTGCGACGGGCCGGCGGCGCGGCCGGCCGGCCCGTTCCACCCGATGACCGTCCGCCCGGTGGCCGGCGCAGCAGCGCCGCCCGCGCCCCGCCTCGCCGCGCGCCTGACCGAGCACGCGCGGGCCACGCTTCGGCTCGCCGCCTCGTGGCGTCGCGACCGCCACCATGGTCGTCGCCCGATCCGCCGCGCTTCCTGAGGCGGAGGTCGGCATGTTCGAGGGGTTTCGGCTCGAGATGATGCAGCTGCCGGAGGCGACGCTGCGCGTTCGCCACGGTGGTTCCGGTCCGCCGCTGCTGCTGCTGCATGGCCATCCCCGGACGCACGCGACCTGGCATCGCGTGGCACCGTTGCTGGCGAGGCGGCACAGCGTGGTCTGCCCGGACCTTCGCGGCTTCGGCCGATCCTCGAAACCTGCCGACGCGCCCGGTCACGTCCACTCCTCGAAGCGTGCAAAGGCGCGGGACTGCGTGGCCCTGATGCGCGCGCTCGGTTTCGACCGCTTCGCGCTGGTTGGGCACGATCGAGGCGCCTACACGGCGTTCCGTGCGGCGATGGATCATCCGGCGGCGGTCACTCATCTCGCGGTCCTGGACGCCGTGCCGATCGTCGAGGCACTCGAACGCTGCGACGCCCGCTTCGCCACCGCGTGGTGGCACTGGTTCTTCTTCGCCCAGCCGGACAAGCCCGAGCGTGCCGTGCTGGCCGATCCGGACACGTGGTACGGAGGTTCCGCGGAGCAGATGGGAGCGCAGGCCTACGAGGATTACCGGGCTGCGATCCATGATCCGGCGACCATCCACGCGATGATCGAGGATTACCGGGCCGGTCTCGGCATCGACCGGGAACATGACGAGGCCGACCGGCGGGCCGGGCGCCGGATCGCCTGTCCGACGTTGGTGCTGTGGTCGCTGCGGGACGACATGCAACGGCTCTACGGCGACGTCCTCGACGTCTGGCGGCCCTGGACCACGAGACTTCGCGGGTCGGGGATCGAGTGCGGACACCACATCGCGGAGGAGGCGCCGCAAGCGCTCGCCGGCGGGTTGCTGGACTTCCTGTCCGAACCCGGCTCGGATCCGGAGACGGGCGCCGCGGCCCGGGATCAGCCGTAGCGCGCCAGCGACAGGTCCTCGTGCTCGATGTTGGGGCGACGCCCGGCGATCAGGTCGGCGACCAGCCGGCCGGAGCCGCAGGCCATGGTCCAGCCCAGCGTGCCGTGGCCGGTGTTGAGCCACAGGTTGCGGTAGCGTCCGGCCGGTCCCACCACCGGGGTGCCGTCCGGCGTGTTCGGCCGCAGCCCGGTCCAGAAGCTGGCGCGCGACAGGTCGCCGCCGCCGAACAGATCGTTGAAGCTGAGCTCCAGCGTCTCGCGCCGCTCGGCGCGCAGGCGCAGGTCGTAGCCGGTGAGCTCGGCGGTGCCGCCGACGCGGATGCGGTCGCCGAGCCGGGTGATCGCGACCTTGTAGGTCTCGTCGTTGACCGTCGAGACCGGCGCGCGCGCGGCATCGGTCAGCGGGATGGTCAGCGAGTAGCCCTTCACCGGGTAGACCGGCAGCCGGATGCCGAGCGGCTTCAGCAGGGCGGGGGTGTAGCTGCCCATCGCCACCAGGTAGGCGTCGCCGCCGATCGGGCCGCGGTCGGTCTGCACGGCGGTGACCGTGTCGCCGTCGGTGCGCAGCGCCTGGATCGCGATGCCGGTGCGGAACACCACGCCGGCCGCGGCGGCCTTCTCGGCGAGGCGGCGGGTGAACAGGTGGGCATCGCCCGACTCGTCGCCCGGCAGCCGCAGGCCGCCCTTCAGCAGGTGCCGCACCCGTCCCAGCGCCGGCTCGGCGCGCACGCAGCCCGCCACGTCGAGCAGCTCGTGCGCGACCCCGCCCTCGGCGAGGATGCGCATGTCCTCGGCCGCGTGGTCGAGCTGCGACTGCTTGCGGAACAGCTGCACCAGGCCGCGCTGCCGGTCGTCGTAGGTGATGCCGGTCTCGACCCTGAGGTCGCCCAGGCAGTCGCGGCTGTACTCGGCGAGACGCAGCATGCGGCCCTTGTTGCGGGCGTAGGCCTCGTCGTTGCAGTTGCGCAGCAGCTGGATCATCCAGCGCCACATCGCCGGATCCAGCCGCGCGCGGATCACCAGCGGGCTGTGCTTGCCGAGCATCCAGCCCAGCGCCTTGCGCGGCAGCCCGGGGGCCGCCCAGGGGGTGGAGTAGCCGGGCGAGACCTGTCCGGCATTGGCGAAGCTGGTCTCCATCCCGGTCTGCTCGTGCCGGTCGACCAGCTCGACGGCGTGGCCGAGGCGGGCCAGGTACCAGGCCGAGCTCACCCCGATCACGCCGCCGCCGAGCACGATGACCTTCATGCGGCCTCTCCTTCGTCCGCGCCGAGGTAGCGGCGGTGATAGCGGCCGCCGAGTGCCGTCAGCATCTCGTAGCCGATGGTGCCGGCGGCGGCGGCGGCGTCGTCCAGAGTGCGGAGCGGGCCGATCAGGTCGATCTCGGTGCCGGGCGGCAGCGCCGACTCGCCGAGGGCGGTGACGTCGAGCGCCAGGCTGTCCATCGAGATCCGGCCGACGATCGGCAGCTCCGTCGCCTCGCCCGACGAGAGGGTGGCGACGCCGCGTCCGCCGGTGGCGCGCAGCAGGCCGTCCGCGTAGCCGACGCCGACGGTGGCGATCCGACGCGGGGTGGCGGCCACGTAGCGGGCGCCGTAGCCGACGCTGGCACCGGCGGGGATCCAGCGCACCTGCACCACGCGTCCCTGCAGGCGGATCACCGGCTGCATCGGGTTCGGGCGCCCGGGCACCGGGTTGACGCCGTACAGCGCCGCGCCGGGACGGATCATGCCGAAGCGATACTCTGGACCCAGGAAGCTGCCCGACGAGGCGGCGAGGCTGGCGCGCACGCCCGGCAGCAGCCCGGTCAGCGCCTCGAAGCGGCGGCGCTGCGCGGCGTTGGCCGGGTGCGCGGGCGTGTCGGCGCAGGCCAGGTGGCTCATCAGCAGCACCGGCACGATCCCGTCCAGCCGCGACGGCTCGCCGGCGAGCGCCTCGGCCTCCGACGACGACAGCCCGAAGCGGGACATCCCGGTATCGACCTGCAGCACCGCCGCCAGGGGCCGGCCCTCGAGGCGTGACTGCGCCTGCCACTCGGCCATCTGCTCGAGGCTGTTCAGCACCGGGATCAGGCCGTGCCGCAGCATGGCGCCACAGCTTCCGGGCATCGGCCCGTTGAGCACGTAGAGGGCGCTCTCTCGCTCCAGCTGCGGCCGCAGCGCCGCACCCTCGTCCAGGTGGGCGACGAAGAAGTGCCGGCAGCCCTCGCGCTGCAGCCGACGCGCCACCGCGGGCGCACCCAGCCCGTAGCCGTCGGCCTTGACCACGGCGGCGCACAGTGCCGGTCCGGCGAGGTCGCGCAGCAGCCGGTAGTTCGCGGCGATCGCCTCCAGGTCGATGGTCAGCAGGCCGCCGGCCCAGGAGGCCTTCACCAATCGACCGTCACGGCGCCGACATCGCCGGCACGCCCTTGCTGGTGGAGTACTCGAAGTGCAGCGCGACGTCGGGATGCACGATCGGATGGATCGCGTGCGCCGCCATCGCCGCCTCGCTGAAGCCCTGCAGGATCAGCTTGA
>CAXTNB010000075.1:0-2784 GCA_964245385.1 uncultured Acetobacteraceae bacterium
GTCAGGCGCGGGCGCCGGATCAGCAGCGCCCGGGGCGCGAGGCCGCCTGCGACCGCCAGCCCCAGCAGCCGGTCCGCGCCGGTCGTCGGGCGAGGTGGCTCCTCCCGGCGCGGTCGTGCCCTCACTTGAAGGCCGATGCGAGGAACCGCTCGAGATCGCCGTCCGACTGCGACGCGACCGCCGCATCGCGGCCGATCGGCCAGGGGCGGCTGCCGGTGCAGGCGAGAAGCATCAGGCCGCGGGTGAGCGGCCCGGTCATCGCGATCCCGGTATGGGCCTCGTGCACGGTGCCGTCGCGCTCGACCCGGAAGGCGCAGTCCGCGAGGTGCCGCCCGATCAGGCGCGGCGCCAGCTCGCCGTCCCACTGGTGCACCGCGTCCGGGAACACCGTGACCGTGACGGCGCTGCCGCCGCGGCGCAGGTCATCCGCGACCTGCGCGCAGCGTGCCGGCCGGATGAGCTGGTCCTTGCCGCCGTACATCATCAGCAGCGGCGCGCCGGTGGTGCGGCTGTCGTCGAAGCGGGCGATGCAGGGGGCGTAGTAGGCGACGTGCGCCACGAAATGCGGACCCGACGGCGGCACCAGCCGGTCGGCGACGGTGCGGTACATGGCGTATTCCGTGGCCATCCCGCCGTAGGAGAACCCGACCAGCGCGATGCGCGAGACGTCGATCTCCGGGTCGGCCGCCAGCGCGCGCAGGCCCGCGTAGGCGTCGGCGTCGAACATGGTCTCGGTGATGTGCAGCGCGCGGGCGAGGAAGCTGCGGCCGAGATCGGCGCGCGCGGCGTAGGTCTCCGGCACCAGGACGGCGACGCCGAGGGCGGCGAGCGGCGCGCCGTAGCGTCGGCCGCGCTCGCCGGTGTTGCCGACCGAGCCGTGCAGCAGCACGACCGCCGGCACGCGGTGCGAGGGCGACGCGTCGGCCGGCAGGTAGAGCAGGGCAGGGACGTCCCGCCGCGGCGCGCGCCCGATCTCGGCCGCGGTGAAGGGGTCGGAGCTGTGCAGCACGACCGTGCGCGGCAGGACGGAGGCGACCGCATCCGGGTCCGGCCAGCGGGCGCGGCCGTCGAAGGTGCCCGCACCGGCCGGTGCCGCCGCGAGGACGAGCAGGAGCAGCAGCGAACGCACGAGGCCGGTGCAGCGCTGCAACATCGGGGCGATCCGGCTTCGGGCGCGCGGCGTCCGCGGCCTACTCGGCCGGGCTGGCGACGCTGCGGTCCGGCACCGGCGCCATCGCCTCGAACACGCCGTCGCGGCGGATCAGCGCGTGGAACAGCGCGGCGCCAAGGTGCAGCAGGATCAGCGCGAAGAACGCGAAGGCCAGGGTGCGATGCGCGGTCCACAGCAGGCTGTGCAGCGCGTCGCTCACCGGCAGGATCGGCGGCAGGGTGAAGCCCAGCGCCTGCACCGGATAGGCCGCCGCCGACAGCATGCCCCAGCCGATCAGCGGCATCGCCAGCATCAGCGCGTAGAAGGCGTAGTGCGACAGGTGGGCCGCGAGCTTCATCGGCTCCGGCAGGTCGGCGGGCAGCGGCGGCGCGCCGAGACGCAGCCGCACCGCGAGGCGCACCAGCGCCAGCAGCAGGATGGCGATGCCCAGCGGCTTGTGGACCGAGACCAGCGTCAGGTAGCGCTGGCTGATCGTCGAGACCATGCCGACGCCGATGAACAGCATGGCCAGGATGCAGGCTGCCATCAGCCAGTGCAGCAGGCGCTGCAGCGGGGTGAAGCGGGACGGCACGATCATGGCCGCCGTGGTGGGAGTCATGGCTGGGCTGCCTCCGCCTGGGTGGACGCCGTGCGCGGATAGTCCGCGGCCTCCGCCGTGCGCCGGTCGTAGGAGACCGCGTAGGCCGCCGAGCGCGCCGCCGGGAACGGATCGTCCGAGGTGGAGATGCCGTCCGGCAGCACCGTAGGGGCGTAGTTGACGTCGCGGCACGGTCCGTCGCGCTCCGGCTGCACCTGGTCCGCCACCAGCGTGCCGACATCGACCCGGCGCCGGTCCGCGGGCCACGGCCTGCTGGGATCCGCGGTCGGGTCGGCGGCATCGGCCACCGTCACCTGCATGGTCCAGCGCACCGGGCCGGCCTGCACCCGCCTGGTGATCTCCCGCTCCAGCACGTCGGCGCCGCCGGCATCGAGCGAGGCGGGATCGACCGAGACCGGCCGCGCTTCCGGCAGCAGCGACCAGCGTACCGCGTGCGCGGTGCCGGCGGCGTCGATGAAGCGGAAGGCGTTGAGGCCGTTATAGCGTTCCTCCGCGTAGGAGCCGGTCCAGGGGCCGGTCTTGGCCCAGGCGCCGAACGGCTTGAACTCCGGGTGTGCGGCGATGAAGGCACCCATCGCGTTCGGGTCCTTCGAGCCGCTGGCGGTCAGCAGGTCGTAGAAGGCCTGCGGCGTGGAGACCGGGAAGAACGGCGCCGTGATCATCCCGCTGCGCCATTCCCGACCGCCCGGCGGCTTGACCTGGATGCTGAGCCCGCGCACCCGGACGCTGGCGTCCTTGGCCGCGGGATTGGGCGTGCCGAGATTGAACCGGCCCACCACCGGATAGGAGCCGGTCGCGAACACGGCGGCCCGGGACAGCGACGTGCCGGCGCCGTTGGCCTCGAACCGGCCGGTGAAGCACACGCCCTTGGCATGGTTGCGCCGGTGACCGAGATCGGCCGGCACCGGCGCGCCGAAGCCGGCCACCAGCCGACCCGGCGTCAATCGGTGCGGCGAGAGCCAGCCCGCGGTGTAGGCGAAGGCGACGGCCACCGCGCCGACCACCGCCGCGATCA
>CAXTNB010000075.1:2794-3311 GCA_964245385.1 uncultured Acetobacteraceae bacterium
ATCACGATCAGCGATCCGAGCGGGGCGCGGGAAAGGAGTCGCGGGGTCTGTGGCATCTCGTCGTCCCGAAGCCGCCATCTGGTCCGCGGACGTTGCCTCGTCGAGCCGGCCGCGATCAAGCCCGATGCGGATCAGGCGGGAAGTGCAGTGCTCCGCCGCCGAGGCTGACGCCGTCGGCACTCCGTTCGCCGACGCCAACCCTCGCCGCGAGGTGCCGGTGCTCCTCGTCGATGAGGAGACGCCGATCTTCGACTCGCCGGTCATCCTCGACTACATCGAGACGCGCTTTCCCGATCCGCCGCTGCTGCCTGCGGATACGCTCGGTCGTGCTCGCGCCCGCATGACGGAGTCGATCTGCGACGCGCAGTACCAGGCGGTGAATTGGGCGCGGGGAGAGGTCCTGTGGTTCGGTCGCGCCACCGGGACGCTCGCCGACCACCTTCGTGCCGTCGCGCGGCGCGACACCGATCACCTCCCGATTGCTGTCGATCAGCGCGGTTCGGACGTGGGCGATGTC
>CAXTNB010000075.1:3321-7459 GCA_964245385.1 uncultured Acetobacteraceae bacterium
GTATTCGCCGAGCCGCCTGCCACGATCAGTACAGTGCCGTATGAAGCGAGATCTCCCTGCTGTGACTGGCCCTGAACGCTGCCAGCCAATCCTGTAGATCCGATGGCGAGCACGGACGACCGACCTGATAGCCTTGAACCTCCGAGCAGCCGACGTCGCGCAGCGCCTTCATCTGCTGCTCCGTCTCTACGCCCTCGGCAGTGACCGAGGCCCCGAGGTCCGCGCACATCCCGGCGATCGCGCGCACGATGACGGTCGCTTCCGGCTTCTTTCCGAGATCCTGCACGAAGGAGCGGTCGATCTTGATGCGATCGAACGGCAAGGTGCGCAGGAAGCTCAGTGAGGAGTACCCTGTTCCGAAATCATCGAGCGCGACCGTGATGCCGAGCGCCCTGAGCTGCCGCAGCACGCAGATCGCAGCCTCCATCTCGCCGATCATCGCGGTCTCCGTCACCTCGAGTTCGAGTCGCCTCGGCGGCAGCCCGGTCTCTGCCAGCACCGCCTCGATCCTGGCCACGAGATCGGGCAGGCGGAACTGCACCGCCGACAGGTTGACCGCAACCTTCATGCCGTCGGGCCAGGCACGCGCTTCCCGGCAGGCGGCGGCGAGCACCCAATCGCCGATCTCCGGCATCAAGCCCACCTCCTCGGCGAATGGAATGAAATCCGCCGGGGAGACCTTGCCACGGGTCGGCGAATGCCACCGGATCAGCGCCTCGCACGAGGTGACGGCATCCTTCTCCAGATCGACCACCGGCTGGTAACTGAGCAGGAATTCGCCGTTGGCGAGCGCCTGGCGCAGGTCGTGCTCAAGATCGCCCCGCCCAGGCGGCAGGATGCTGGATCCCACTCCACTTGAGCCGCTATCGACCTGTGCAGCGTTCTTCTCCGACTGGGACTTTCCCAACGTCTCGGATCTTGTGCCGCCACGCCCGCACGTCGCCTCTTCCAGCAGCTCGTGCTCGATCCGGTTTCGGCCTTTCTCCTTGGCCCGGTAGAGCGCGGCGTCGGCGCGTGCGAGGAGCGACAACGCGTTCTCGCCTGAACGGAGGAAGGCCAAGCCGCCGCTCGACGTGACGGCTCGGCTCGTCCCGCCAACATGATACGGCGAGTCGGCTATGGCGGAACGGATGAGGGCGACACGCTCCAGGACCTTCTTCCGCGACGCCGACAGGATCACGCAGAATTCCTCGCCGCCATAGCGGCCGGCCGCCTCGGATGATTCGATGACCACGTTCAGACGCTTGCCGAACTCGCTCAACACGGCGTCGCCGGCGAGGTGTCCGTAGCCGTCGTTGATCTTCTTGAAGTGGTCGATATCGCATAGCAGCACGGCCAGCGGTGCTTGCAACGATTGTGCCGTTGCCACCTTCTCTTCGAGAAGCGTCATCAGTGCTCGTCGATTCGGCAAGCCGGTGAGCATATCCGACATCGCCAGTCGCTCGAGTTCGCTGCGGGCCTGCTCGATCTCCGCGGTACGCTCGGAGACCAGCTTCTCCAGACGCCTTCGCTGGTGCAGCAGCAGCCGCACGCGCATTCGCCAGGTTCCGATGACCGCAGCGACCAGCGCCAACGTGCAGGAGCCGTAGAACCACCACCGCCGCCACCACGGCGCTCGGATACGAAGTGCGAAGCCGACAGGAGCAGAGATCGATCCATGTATCGGATCGACGGCGACCAGCTCAAACTGAAGCTTGCCTGCGGGCAGCTCCGCGTAGCGGACCTCGTGCCCGGTGGTGTCGCTCCAGCCGACGTCGAGCCCGCGCATGCGATAGCGGAACGTGATGTTTCTCGCCCTGGCCGGGTCCAGGTCGACGAAGTGGATCACCAGCGGAGCGGAGCTCCAGTCGATGCGGACCAGCGAGGCCGGAGACAGGAAACGGGGACCGGTCGAGAGACCGGTTATCCTGGGATGCAGCGGCGTGACCGGTGCCAAGCGGTTCGGATCGATGAGGTGCGTGAGGCCACGGCTGCTTCCGAACCACATGGAGGCATCGGCATCTTCGAAGACGGCCCATTGATCCAGATCGTTACTCAGCAGCCCGTCGTTGACGTCGAACCGGCGCCAGGATCGTCCATCGAAAAGATCGATGCCGTGATCGCTGCCCACCCACATGCGATCGTGGCGGTCACGGTGCAGGAACATGATGTTGTTGGACCCGATGACGGGCTCGGTGACGGAAGGTAGCGGCGTGACATGATCACCCGTCAGGTGGAAGCGCAGTATCCCGGCGCGGTCCGTGAACGTCCACAGGTCGCCGCCGGGCGCGAAGGCGAGCCCTCCGGGTTGACCTTTGAGAACGGCTGACGGAATGACGGTTCGAAACTTTCCGGAGCGATCGCGGCGCACGATACCCGCTGCGGTCGCTGCCCACGTCACGCCCGAGAGGTCGGTGAAGACCTGCGCCGTCGGCTGCGGTATCGCTACCTCCAGCTTCACCTTGCCGGCGGGTGCGTCAGCGTCCGCGATCGTGAGGAGGGCCTTGTCCGTCGACAGCCAGAGACGGTTCTGCGGGTCGACATATGTCGACGACATGGTGCCGGTGATCGGGAATTGTTCGGAGCGCCTCTGCGCGGGATCGAAGCGGACCAGAGGTGCTCGGAGCGGGGCGAGCCACAACCGGCCAGCCCTTGTCACCGACACGTTCTCGCTGCCGCCGGGTATGCCGGAGTTCCTGCCGTCGAGCGGAACGGTATCGCCGTACGTCGCGACCCAAAATTGGCCGTCCTGAAGCCGGGTCATCGCCCACACGATCTCGCTCGGGAGGCCGTCGGAGGCGGTCCAGTGCTCCCAGGCGCCGAGTCCGAGGCTGCGGAACGCGCCGTGACCTATGCTGCCTACCCAGAGGGATCCCTCGCGATCGAACATGAACGACTGGATGGGATTGGCTGACAGACCGCCGTCGTGATGCAGGAAGCTGCGCCAGGATTTGCCGTCATACTCGAACAGGCCCTCCTCGCCCATGGTGAAGACGCCGCCGCGGCCATCGGCGAGCAGATCGAGGCGAGCAGGAACCGCGATGTTGAAGTGACCGCGTCGACCAGGAACGGTGACGGCCTGGAAGGATCGTTGGCCGGGGCGTCGCCAGGCCAGGCGGTCAAGGCTGCGGGCCCACAACGTGCCATCGGGGGCCCGAAGCGCCACCTGCCAAGCATCGGCAGGCAGGCCGTCGGCTACGCCGAAGATCTGGGCGCGTCCGTCCTTCAGGCGGCAGATCGCTTCGCCACACCCGATCAGCAGTCCGCCCTCGGCGTCGGACGCGATGAAGCGGGACCGGCTGAGTCCGTGATCTGCGGCCGCCCATGCCGAACTCGGCAGCGGCGAAAACTTTCCCGTTCCATGCATGTCGACCGGTGCACTCAACAGCGTGCCGTCGCTGTCGATGATCACTCTTCCCTCGGAGAACGCGAGGGAATGCGGCGAGATCAGGTGAAGCGGCTTGCCGACCGCGACACGGCGGAAGCTCGACCCGTCGCGAAGATAGATGTTGTCGGTGGTCACGACCCAGATCCGACCCCGGTCGTCGGTGGCGAGCTTCCTGATCCACGCGGACGGGGGTAGGCCGACCGCCGTGTCATAGGGGGCGATGCTCGAGCCATCGTAGCGGTAGAGTCCGGCCTCCGTGCCGAGCAGGATATAGCCGTCGGCGTCCTGGGCCAGCGCGGAGACGGATGCGTTCCCGAGCCCCTGCTCGTCCGTGTAGTTCTCGAACCGGGTGAATTGTGCTTCGGCGCAGGTGCTGCCAAAGATGACAAGCAGGCAGCCGTAGAGCACGGCGCGCAGGAAGCGCCGTCGTAAAGACATGGACAGGACGTTGGTCGGCCGGAGCTTCGTCGATGACATAGCGGTCGCCTGATTGCTGACCCAGACTCGTCCCATTGCATTAAAACTTGCTGAACGACGTCAGCCCGCGACTGTTCTGCCGGCCACTGTATCCCGATGGTGACGTCGGAGCGCGCAGCGAGATGTCGAGCAGTGAGAGACGGTTCCTCAGACGCGCGAGGACCGACCGGAAAAAGGCGACGCCGTCCCGAAGAACGACGTCGCCCTCTATCATCCGTGGTGAAGCATCACCGATCGGCTACAGGTTCGATCAGGGATTGGAGGCCGATTGTGGAGCGCCGGCTCTGGGAATGT
>CAXTNB010000075.1:7469-9850 GCA_964245385.1 uncultured Acetobacteraceae bacterium
GTCTGGGAATGTTGCTTCGGCCGATCAGGGTCACGACGTCCGGCGTGCCGTTGCCGGTAATCAGATTATAGGTCCCGTTGCCCGACGCGGTGCCGTTGAAGCCTGGAATTGACTGGTGGAAGTAGGTCGAGCCGCCATTGGCCTGCTGTCGAGCGACGGTGTAGATGTAGGGGTTGAGGTTCCCCTGCCGACCTTGGGTCTCGACGAGCAAGGCTATGGCGCTTGCCATCTCGGGCGCAGCCGCACTCGTGCCGACAACGCTGTCGGGCTGACCATCGAAGACGACGTTCAAGCTCGAACGTTCGGCATTGCCTGAGCCGTCCTGGCCGGTGTCGCCGCCGTTGCAGGGCGCCTGCGCGATGTCCGGGCATCCACCCATCTCCATGGCGACATCCGGGAGCGTGCGGAACGACAGCGAGCCGGTGGTCACGAGCGACTGGTAGGACGGCCGCGCGTAGAGCGTCGAGATGCCGCCGCCAGAGCCCCAACGGCCGCCTGAGACATTCACCCCGACGTTGAAGGGATCGAAAGCGAGCTCCGGATCGGACCAGGCGTTCTCCCTGACATAGGCCGAGCCAGGGCCACCCGTTGACGTCGTGGTGACGAGATTGGTGCCGCCCACGGCCGTGACGTCCGGATCCGCTGCCGGGACCGAGACACCCGGAATGAACTGGCCGCTGCCGCCCGAGAAGTATCCGGGGTTCATGCAGCCGAGACCGCCGGCGTCGCCCGAGGCAGCGACGAAGGTGATGCCCTCGGCGTTGCCCTGCTTGAACAACTCGGAGAAGATCTTGAGGACGAAGGTCTGGTCGACGCCGTTATTGTACGGTGCCGTGTAATACAGCTCGCACTGGCCGAAAGACATCGAAACGACGTCGGCGACGTCGTCGTTGACGATGGCCGTGTAGGCGGAGATGAGTGACTGGTCAGTCAGGTCGGGCGTGTTGTACAGGATCACCTGCGCTCCAGGCGCTCCTCCGAGCACTTGATCGACATCGATGGTCGCTTCCTCGGAGGCCGTGCTGGTGGTCGAGAAGATGGCGCTGCCGTTGACGGGCCGACGGGCGAAGATCTTCGGATTGGAAGCCTGGCCGGAGGTTGCCTTGAAGTTCATTTCGTCGAAGAGCGCGGAGACATCGGAGTCCAGCACGTCACTCGCCATCACTACGGCTACGGTGGCGCCGGTACCGTCGAGACGTTGGCTCTTGCCTTGGCCGGTGGTGGTAGCCTGGTAGGATGGATAGCCATAGGCTTGCTTGAGATCGTTGTAGAAGTAGCTCGATCCGTTGCCGCTCTGGCCGTATCCGCCGGAGCTGCGGTTCATGTAGCCGCTCGAGCTGCGGCGCATCAACGGCAGCGCCTGGAACCCGCTCGGAGTGAAGGCGGAGATGGCGGCACCGACCGACGACAGCGCAGCGGGCCAGTTCAGCGGACCGTTCGCGACAAGTTGCTGCTGGCCGCTCGCACTCGCCGCGAGAGCGAGGCTCACGTTGAACAACTTGTTCACCTGCGCCGTGGTTCCGGCGACGTGAAGCGACCGGCTCTGGGGCGTCACTTGCAGGCCGAACTGTCTCAACCCCCCCGCCACGACGTTGACGATCTGCTGGCTAGGACCGAAGCGGGCGGCGAAGTCGGCGGGCTTCAACCACTGGTGGAATTGCGGCGAGGTCGGATCCTGCTGCTCGGCGAGTAGCGCGTCGAGCCCCGCCGGATTACTCAGCGGCAGCACCACGTCGAACTCGACCGGCTGCGAAGCTGGAGCCGGGCCGAGCACCTTCAACTTCGCGGAGGACTGGCCGGGACTGGATGGAGCCGACGCGGCGGCGGATTGAGCCGATGTGGCGATGGATGTTGTTACGAGAAGCGCAGCGGCTAGCAGCGCGGGGTTGATGACACGCAAGAGGGCCTCCTGAAAGCGACGCCCGAGCCGCAACCGTCGCAGCTATGGGGCAATTGCGCCAATTTAGAGACTCGGTGGTTAGAAATTAGTTAACCGAGACCCTGGTCGCGATGTGGTTGGCGCTATGGTCCGCCCGGCAGGACGGCAGGAGGATCAGACGGCGATGCCGGGATCCGGATCACGGGTCTTCGCCGGCGCCCCGCCGGGAGAAGCTCGGCAGGTGCTGTGGCCGCATCAGCCGACACGATGCGCTTGATCCGGTTTGACCGGCCGGCACAGGCTTCCTAGCGTGTTGAAGTCAGGCAGCGCGGACGGCGAGGGAAGGCGCAGATCCATGCACGAGGCTCGAGCCGTCCTGATCGTGGCGATCATCTCGGCCGGCTGCGCGGCGCCGGGTCTTGCGGCTGCCCCGTCCTGCACGCCGCCCAACGGCTCGGTGCCGCCCGGCGCGAACACCACGAACCCCCTGGCACCCTTCTTC
>CAXTNB010000076.1:0-3222 GCA_964245385.1 uncultured Acetobacteraceae bacterium
GTCCATCGGTCCCTCCAGGCCTCGAGTGTCATGCTTGCTTGTCAGCGCAAACTGTCAGACATTATGGACATCTTCGTCAATCGAGATCTTGGGGTGCCGATCTTGGAGTGCAGGGCGATGCGGGTGCCGCGGGCGATCGTCATCGGGGCCGGGATCGGCGGCCTGGCGGCCGCACTCGATCTCGTGCGCGCCGGCTTCGCGGTGACGCTGCTGGAGGCGTCGGCCCGGCCCGGCGGCAAGCTGCGCGAGGCGGCGGTCGGCGCCGCGCGGATCGATGTCGGTCCCACCGTGCTGACCCTGCGACACGTGTTCGACCAGATCTTCGACGACGCCGGCGCCTGCCTGGAGCGGCGCCTGGTGCTGCGTCCGGCGCAGATCCTGGCCCGCCACGCCTGGGACGAGCGCACGCGGCTGGACCTGTTCGCCGACGCCGCGCGCACCGCCGACGCGATCGGCCGCTTCGCTGGTGCGGCCGAGGCGCGCGGCTACGAGTCGTTCCGGCTCCGCGCGCGCGAGATCTTCCGCACCCTGGAGCCGAGCTTCCTGTGCGCCCAGCGGCCCTCGATGGCGACGCTGATGGCGCGCACCGGCGTGGCGCCGCTGCTGCGGATCAGCCCGTTCCGGAGCCTCGCCGCGGTGCTGGCGGACAGCTTCCGCGATCCGCGCCTGCGCCAGCTCTACGGCCGCTACGCCACCTATTGCGGATCCTCGCCGAAGCTCTGTCCGGCGACGCTGATGCTGGTGGCGCATGTCGAGCAGGCGGGGGTCTGGCTGGTCGAGGGCGGCATGCATCGGCTGGCACAGGCGCTGGCGACGCTGGCCGAGGAGAACGGGGTCGCGATCCGCTACCACAGCGCGGTCGCCGACATCCTGGTCGGCGACCGCCGCGTCACCGGCGTGGCGCTGCGCAGCGGCGAACGGCTCTCGGCCGACCACGTGGTCTGCAACGCCGACGCGCAGGCGGTGGCGGGCGGCCATTTCGGCGAGGCCTGCCGCCACGCGGTGCCGGCCATGCCGACCGGCATGCGCTCGCTCTCGGCGATGACCTGGGCGATGACGGCGACCAGCAGCGGATTTCCGCTCGATCGCCACAACGTGCTGTTCTCGGACGCGGCGGATTCCGAGTTCGAGGACATCTTCGGGCGCGGCCGCATGCCGCAGCGCCCGACGCTGTATGTCTGCGCCCAGGATCGCGGCGACGCGGGGGGCGACCGTGGCGGCGATGCGCCCGACGCCGGTCCGGCCGGGGGCGGCGAGCGCCTGTTCTGCCTGATCAACGCGCCCGCCACCGGCGACCGGCATGACTTCTCCAGCACGGAAATCCAGCAATGCGAGACCAGGATGCGCACCGCGATGGATCGATGCGGGCTCTCGCTCGGCACGATCTCGGCCCAGGCGGTGACGACGCCGAACCAGTTCGCGCAGCGCTTCCCGGCGACCGGCGGGGCGCTGTACGGCCCGGCCTCGCACGGCTGGATGGCGTCGTTCCGCAGGCCGGGGGCGCGGTCGCGGCTGCGCGGGCTGTACCTGGCCGGGGGCAGCGTGCATCCGGCGCCGGGCCTGCCGATGGCGGCACTCTCGGGTCGTCTGGCGGCGGCGTGCGTGATCGCCGACCATGCTTCGACCGGCCGGTCGCGCCGGGCGGCTATCTCTGGTGGTACGTCGACGCGCTGAGCGACGACGGCAGCCTCGGCATCACCGTGATCGCCTTCGTCGGCAGCGTGTTCTCGCCGTACTACGCCTGGGCGCGCGCGCGAGGCCGGCGCGGAGCGGTCGCACCCGACGCGGAGCGCTTCTGCGCGCTGAACGTGTCGCTGTACGGCAGCCGGCGGCGCTGGAGCATGACCGAGCACGGCCGGCGCGGCATCCGCCGCGAGGCCCACGCGCTGGCGATCGGCCGCAGCCTGGTGCGGTGGCAGGACGATCAGCTGATCATCGACATCGACGAGTTCGGCACGCCGTGGCCGGCGCGCCTGCGCGGCCGCTTGCGCGTGCATCCGCACGCGCTGACCGGTCACGGGGTGCGGCTCGACGCGGCCGGGCTGCATCGCTGGCGGCCGATCGCGCCCAGCGCCCGGGTCGAGGTCAGCCTGCAGCAGCCCGGGCTGCGATGGAGCGGGCTGGGCTACCTCGACAGCAACGACGGCGACGGGCCGCTCGAGAGCTCGTTCCGGCGCTGGGACTGGGCGCGCGCGCCGCTGCGCGACGGCACCGGCATCGTCTACGACGTGACCGACCGCTGGGGTGCGGATCGGGCGCTCGCGCTGCACGTCGATCGCGCTGGCGCCGTCGTCGAACGCGCCGCGCCGTCCCGGGTCGCGCTGCCGCCGACCGCGTGGCGGCTGCCCCGCTTCACCCGGGCCGATCCCGGCCACGGCGCCGACGTCGTGCGCACGCTGCAGGATTCACCCTTCTACGCCCGTTCGCTGGTCGCGACGCGGCTGTTCGGCGAGGCGTCGCAGGCGATGCACGAGAGCCTGGACCTGGACCGGTTCAGCGCGCCCTGGGTGCAGATGATGCTGCCGTTCCGGATCCCGCGCGCCCTGGCCTGACCCGCACGCGGCGCACCGGGCCGGTCCGGCGCGAATTGCGACGCGATCCTGGCTTGTCAGGGTGCCGACGATACGGCAATGAACCAGGCGTGTCGCCAGGGTCGCTTTTTGAAGACGAGATCTTGAAAAACGTTGCAACAAGTTCCGACACCGACCGGGTGCATCCCGCGCGTGCGGCGCGGCTGCCGGCGACCGCATCGCTGTTCGTCGCCGCCTCGGTCATCCTGTCGTTCAGCGCCGCGCTGTCGCTGCTCGGCCTGCACGGCATCGACTACGGGATCACGCGCGCGCTGAACCGGCTGAGCGGCAGGTACTTCCTGCTCGACCACGTCGCGCACGACCTCACCAAGGAGGCGTTCTCGAACCTGCCGATGATGGCGCTGCTCTGGTTCGTCTGGTGCAGGATCGGCGATGATCAGCGGGCGCGCGTCGTCGCCGGGGTGCTGCTCAGCGTCCTCGCCATCGTGCTGTGCTACCTGCTGCAGGTGGCGTTTCCTCACCATCTGCGTCCGCTGCACGATCCGGCGCTGCGGTTCCTGCCGCCGCCCGCCATCGACCCGCGCGTGTTCAGTCCCGGCATGTCGTTCCCGAGCGAGCACGCGGCCATGCTGTTCGCACTCGCCACCACCATCTACACGGTGCTGCCCCCGCTCGGCCTGTTCTGCCTCGT
>CAXTNB010000076.1:3232-8244 GCA_964245385.1 uncultured Acetobacteraceae bacterium
CGGCTTCCACTTCCCGACCGACGTCGTCACCGGCGCGATGATCGGGATCGTCGCGGTGGGGTTGAGCCGGTCGGGCTGGGTGCTGGCGACCGGCCGCAGGATGGTGACCCGGGCGAGGGGCCACCTGCCGCTGTTCTCCGCGGTCTCGTTCTACCTCTGCGCCAGCATCAGCCGCATGTTCGAGGACTACCGCTACGTCGCGGTCGGCGTCTCGCGGCTGCTCAAGGCGCACATGCCGCACTGAGCGCGCGCCGGGCGGTGCCCGGCGGCGGGAGCGACGGCGTCGCAGCTTTGTGAAGCTGCCCGCCGCACGCGGCACTCGAAGATGTCGGCCGCGCGCCGCTATATTCTCAAAATTTAGACCGCCATTTCGGAACGTTTACATGCCCGATCTCGAGCCTGAGGTACGCGACTCGCTGCGCCTGCCGGATCGTCGCAGGATCGCGCCGCCGCCGGTGATGACGATGAGTCGTCAGATCTGCGACCTGGAGCTGATGCGCGGCAGCCTGCGGACGATGAAATGGGCCGTGGCCGCCATGCTCGCCTGCAACCTGGCGCTGCTGACCATCGTCCTGTGCCGCTGACCTCCGCACCCGGCCGCGGCCGGGATGCCGCTCAGGGCTGTTCCGCCCTCTCGATCTCCGCGGCATCGGCGTCCTGCTTCGGCGCCGCACCCCACAGCTTGCGCGTGGCCTGGAAGCGCGACACCAGGAAGTCGCCCGACCGCACCGGGGCGTAGCGCGCATCCGCCTCGGCGACGCCGAGCTGGCGCGGATCCACCTCGGTGCGGAAGTTCGGGTTGCAGAACAGCGGCATCGACAGCCGGTCCGCCTCCCTGGTGTGGATCACCCGGTGCACGGTGGCCCGGAACCGCCCGTTGGTCCAGCGCTTCATCAGCTCGCCGACATTGACCACGTAGCTGCCGCGCACCGGCGGCGCCGCGATCCAGGTGCCGTCCCTGTCCAGGATCTCCAGGCCGCCGGACTCGTCCTGCCAGAGGATCGTGACGATGCCGTGGTCGGTATGCGCCGCCGCCGCGGTCTCGCTGCCGCCGACGCTGAGCGCCAGGGAGCGGCCGTAATAGTGGTTGATCACCATGTCGGCGACCGGCTTGGTGAAGTGCCGGCTGAAGAAGTCCGGCTGCTCGCCGAGGTAGATCGCGAACCCCTCCAGGATCTTGAGCCCGACCTGGAAGGTGCCGTCATAGTACGCCGACAGCGCGTCGCGGAAGCCGGGCAGCGCGGGCCACCGGTTCTCGGCGTACAGCGGCGTGCCGGCCAGCACCTCGGGATCGTCGGCGGCGACCGGGAAGCCCAGGTCGAAGCTGTCGCGCGCGAACACCATGCCGCTGCGATGCACGGTGTCCCCCATCTCGCGATAGCCGCGGTTGTTGCGGTCTGCCCTGACCTTCAGCCGCTCCTCGACCGGCTGGGCGAAGAACGCGCTCGCGTGCTCGAACGCGGCCTCGATGGTGGCCAGCGGCACCGCGTGGTTCACCGCGTAGAAGAAGCCGATCCCGTCGCAGGCGGCGCCGATCCGCGCCGCCACGCGCGCCCGGTCCGCCGGATCGTGCGAGTACAGCCCGCCGACGTCGATGAGCGGGATCTCGGTCTGCCGGAGATCAGGCATGGCTGACATCTGGTGGCCTCCTCGCTGGCAAAGATTCGGGCAGCAGGCGATAAGACCATCGTTGCATTGCCCTTGGCAACGGCAGCACGCCTAGTCCTCGAACTTGAGCAGCCGTCCGGCATTGGCCATCACCGCCAACGTGCCTAGATTATGTGCAACCGCCGCGACCAGGGCGCCCGCCGCGCCGAGGGCGCCGGTCGAGGCGACGACGATGACGGCGACGGTCCAGCCGAGCCCCAACCCGACATTGACGTGGATGGTCGTCCTGCATCGCCGGCTGAGCCGGATGCAGGTGGCCAGCCGGCGCAGGTCGCCGGTCATCAGCACCAGGTCCGCCGAGGCCAGCGCCACGTCGGTGCCCCCGCCGCCCATGGCGATCCCGACCGCGCCGGCGCGCAGCGCCAGCGCGTCGTTGATGCCGTCCCCGACCACCAGCGGCCGGAAGCCGGCGCGGATCTCCGAAAGCACGCAGTCGAGCTTCTGCTGCGGCATCGCCTCGGCGCGCACCGTGGCGATGCCGAGCAGCCCGGCGACGCGCGAGGCGACCGCGAGCCGGTCGCCGGTCAGCAGCAGCATCCGCTCGAGGCCGAGGCGGCGCAGCGCGGCGAGCGCGTCCAGCGCCTCCGGCCGCGGCTCGTCGGCGAGCATCAGCCAGCCGGCGAAGCGGTCGCCGACGGCGACGCCGGCGATCGGACCGTCATGCGCCGGGGGCGCCGAGACCGTCACGCCGAGCTCTCCGAACAGCTCCGGCCGGCCCATCGCCAGGCGCGTCGCGCCGTGCATGCCGGTCATCCCGGCGCCGGGACGCTCGCCCAGCGCGTCGAGCGGCAGGCGCTGCGTCGCCGGCAGCAGGTCGGCCAGCGCCCGCGACACCGGATGCGTGCTCGCCGCACCCAGGCTGCCGGCGATCGCGATCAGCTCGGCCCGCTCGAAGCCCGGCTCGGGCGCTGCCCGCGCCAGGCGCAGCGCGCCGAGCGTCAGCGTGCCGGTCTTGTCCAGCACCACCGAGTTCACGGTGGCCAGCTGCTCCAGGAAGGCCGCACCCTTGACCAGGATGCCGTGGCGGGCGGCGACGGCGAGCGCGGCGATCGAGGTCGCCGGTGCCGCGAGCACCAGCGCGCACGGACAGGAGGCGACCAGCACCGCCAGCGAGGTCGCGATGCTGCCGTCCGCGAACCAGGCGCCGGCGGCGAGCAGCAGCACCAGCACCATGTAGGCCCCGGCATAGCGCTCCAGCAGCCGCGTCACCGGCGGCTTCGCCCGCTCGGCCTGCCGCATCAGCGCGATCACCCGCCCCAGCGTCGTCGCCTCGCCGACCTTGGCGATCTCGACCAGCAGCAGTCCCGACAGGTTGATCGAGCCGTCGAGCACGGCCGCACCCGGCTCCACCTCCACCGGCACGGACTCGCCGGTCAGCGGCGCGTTGTCGACGCTCGACCGGCCCGTACGCACGACGCCGTCGGCGGGGATGCGGTCGCCGGCGCGCAGCTCGATGCGGTCGCCCGGCCGCAGCGCCAGGGTCGAGACCTCCTCGACGGCGCCGTCCGCCCGCACCCGGCGCGCGTCCGAGCGGGTCAGCCGGCGCAGCGCCTGCAACGCCTCCCGCGAGCCGAGCAGCGAGCGCTCCTCCAGCACGTGGCCGACGGTCATCACCAGGGGCAGCAGGGCGGCGGTGAACAGGTCGCCGGCGGCCCAGGCGGCGATCACCGCGAGCGCCACCAGCTGGTCGGTGAGCCCGTGCAGGTCGGGGTGGCGCAGGCTGTGCCAGCCGGCGGCGAGTGCCGGCACCGCGACCAGCAGCGCGGCGAGACCGGCCAGCAGCTGCGCCAGCTCCGGCTGCTCGGGCAGCAGCAGCCGCAGCGCCGTCGCCATCGCCAGCAGCCCCGCGGTGAACATCGCCAGCGTCAGCTGCACGCCGAGCAGGCGGCGCTCCGGCAGGCTGAGCAGGGGCGGGCCCGGCGGGCCGCTCAAGGCGATTGGCCGGGCAGCAGCAGCCGCGCCCCGCCGCGGGGGTCGATGGCGTCGACCGCGTGCGCGCGGTGCAGCAGCGCGCGCATCCGCTCGTGGTAGAGGCGCAGCAGCAGCGCCGAGCGGGACGGCGCGTCGGCGGCGCCGGCGAGCGCCCGGATCGCCGCGGTGCGGCCGCTGGCGTTGCTGGTGCGCTCCTCCGCGGCGGCCTTGCCGCCGGCGATCAGGGCGCTGCGGTCCTGCTCGGCACGCTGCCCGGTGCGCTCGGCGGCACTGCGCGCGTCGGCGACGTTCTGGTCGGCCAGCTGGGTGGCGACCAGCACCCCGTCGAAGGCGGCCTTGGCGCCGGCGGGCAGCGAGGCGCCGAGGTCGACGCGGCTGACCTCGATGCCGATGCCGGCACCCTGCGCCGCCAGGTCGGCCAGCCTGCGGTTGACGGCCAGCACGAGGTCGGTGCGCAGCCGCTCCCGCCTGTCCTGGTCGGCCTGCGTCAGGTCGCCGCCGGCGCGGCTCACCACCAGCGTGTCGGTGTCGCGGGCGGCGGCGAGCGAGACCAGCGCGGCCATCGTCAGCCGACGCAGCGCCGCCGGCAGGTGTGCGGCCTGCAGCATGTAGTCCTGCGGCCCGGTGATGCGGTAGAACAGCATGACCGTCAGGTGGACGACGCCGTCGGCGGTCAGGAAGAAGCCGGCGTTGCCGCGCGGGTCGTCGGTCAAGTCGGGGGCGAGGTCGGGGGCGACGTCGGACGCGGCGTCGGAGGGTCCCGCCGGCCGCAGCGGATCGAACGCGAACGGGACCTGCCGCTCGGCGCCCGGCAGCGAGACGATCCGCTCCAGCGGGCGCGGCCAGGCGAGCAGCAGGCCGGCCTGCTGTATCCGCGTCACCCGTCCCAGCCGCAGCACCACGGCGCGGCTGTCGGGCTGCACCTGCCGGACGTTGGAGCCGAGCCAGGCCAGCGCCGAGAGCAGCACCAGCCCGAAGACGAAGCGAAAGCCGAGCCGGATCGCCTGCACCCACGGGCCGTCCGGCACGCCCGTCGCGGCGGTCTTCACCGCGTCGTCCCGGCTGGCGCCGGCGGCGGCGACGCGGCGGGTCCGTCGACGAAGGCGCGGAACGGCGCCGCGTCGGTGCGCAGGATCAGGCGCGTGTTGTCCCCCACGATGCCGTCCAGCGTGTCGAGCGAGCGCAGCAGCGCGTACAGCGACGGGTCGGCGGCGTAGGCGCGGCCGTAGATGTCGGCCGCCTGCAGCCGCGACTGCGCCTCCAGCTGCGCCGCCTCGGCCCTGGCGTCGGCGACGCGGATGCGCGCGTCGCGGTTCGCGTTCGAGCGTATCTCGGCGGCGGCGCGCTCGCCCTCGGCGGTGCGCCGGGCGGCGACCGTGTTGCGCTCGGCGGTCATGCGCGCCACCGTCGCC
>CAXTNB010000076.1:8254-9742 GCA_964245385.1 uncultured Acetobacteraceae bacterium
GCCGAGGGCGAGCGCGCCGCCGGGCAGCGTCAGCCGCTCGATCCCGACCTGCAGGACGCTGATGCCGTAGGTGGCCAGCACCTGTGCGGCGATCCGCGCCTTCAGCGCCTGCTCGAAGGCGTCGAGCTGCACCTTCGACGGATCGGTGTTGACCAGCTGCGACAGGTCGAACCGTGCCGCCGCGATCTCGAGCGAGGAGCCGACATAGCTGCGCAGCTGTTCCGCCGCCTCGTCGGGCAGGCGCACGGCGCGCAGGTACTGGATCACCGCTGCGTCGTCGGCCGGGACCCGCCACTCGACGTAGGCCTGCACCAGGATGCGCAGCCCGTCATGGGTGCCGACGTCGTGCAGCCCGGTGGAGGTGGAGCGCAGCCGGACATCGACCGGCACCGCGGCCTCGATCGGCGCCGGCCAGCGCAGCACCAGGCCGGGCCGCGTGCACACCCGCACCGGCCGGTCGAAGGCGGTGATGACGACCGCCTCGCCCGGCTCGACCACGGTCAGGCAGGCGGCGGCGAACGCGATCAGCACCAGCAGCCCGGCCAGGACGAAGCGTCCGCAGCGACGCCAGGCCCCGCCCGCGAGGCCGGCCTGCTCGGCCTCGTCTCGCTGGTGCGGCTCGTGGTCCGCTTCGTGGTGCCCGTGATGATGATGATGTCCGAGCACGCTCGCTCCTACGGCGCCGAAGGCCGGGACGACTGATCGGTCGGCACCGCGGCACTCCCCGGCGGCCGAAGGTCGATGGTCGGCGCGTCGCCGCCGTCCAGCCGATGGTCGATGATCAGCAGCTGCCGGTGCGCGAGACCCGCGCTCAGCCGCTCCAGGCGCCGCTCCATCACGAACGAGGCGCCGTCGCGGGCGCTGGCGGTGCGATCGGCGGCGAACAGGATCGCCTGCGCGCGGGCCTCGACCACCGCCTCGTGCGCCTGGGCGAGGGCGAGGTCGCGACGCTCGGTCGCCTCGCGTCGCGACTGCGCCTCGGTCTCGCTGGCGAGGCCGGCCTGCTCGGCGACCGCGGTGTGGGCGCCGATCGGGGCGGCCTGCAGGGCGTTATAGGCCGCCGCGGCGCCCGGCGGCGGATGCACCGCCTCGACCACCACCGCCATGATGTCCACCCCGGCGCCGAGGCCGTCGAGCTCGTGCTGCAGCGCGCCGCCGATCTCCCGCGAGAAGCCGCCGCGGTCGCCGCCGAGGACCTCGGGCAGGGTGTGGCCGGCGAAGTAGTGCGCGAGCAGCCGGCTGGTCCTGGACTGCACCAGGCGCTGCAGGTCGCCGGTGGCGAAGGCCGCGCGCAGGGCGGCACGGTCGGACAGCCCGACGCGATAGACCACGCGCAGGTCGATATCGACGCTCTCGAAGCTCTGCTGGCCGCGCGACCGGCTCGCCACCAGGTAGGCGGCCTCGTTGGGGTGGGACTGGTCCCACAGGCGGTCCTCGGCGGCGGCAGGCGCCGCCCGGGCGGCGGGCAGCGCCCCCCGCGGCGCCCCG
>CAXTNB010000077.1:0-552 GCA_964245385.1 uncultured Acetobacteraceae bacterium
GTCACCGTGTTGCCCCGTACGGAGCCGCCCGTGACGACGAGCGAGCGCGTATCGCCCGCGAGCGGCACGATCGTGAGCTCGCGCGGAACGGAGCAGCCGGCCCGCCGGCGCGTCACCAGGACCTCGATCCGGTCGCGGCGGCAGCGGACCGATGCCGACCACAGATCCGGCTCGGCGAAGCCATCGCCGTCGTCGTCGAGCGCTTGCCACTCGAAATCGGCTTCTCCTGGAGGGGGAAACAGCCATACGCCGCGCCTCAGCGGTTCGGGCCGAAAGCCGCCGCGTGCCAGGTCGACCAGCATCGCGGAGCCTGCCCGCGCGAGAAGCGGCGGTGGTCCGTCCAGGGGCGCAGCCAACTCGGCCCATTCGCCGCCGCGATGGAGCGCTCCGGTCCACACGTCGATCCAGTCGGCGCCCGCGGGCGGCCGCACCCGGCGCATCGTCGCTCCGGCATCCACGACGAGCGCCACCAGCAGGTCACGTCCCAGCAGGTGCTCGTCGCCGTCCGTCCAGGCGCCGGGATCGGCCGGAAACTCCAGCCAGGGCGGTCGT
>CAXTNB010000077.1:562-5901 GCA_964245385.1 uncultured Acetobacteraceae bacterium
CCGGCTCGTAGTCGCGATGATGTCGCCAGAGCAGATCGTAGAGGAAGGGGATCAGCGTCTGCCTGAGCAGCATCAGCTTTCGGATCGCGGGCAGCATCTCCGGATACATCCAGGGCTCGCTGGCACCGCCGTCGTCGTTCCAGCTGTGGATGCTGAAGCGCGGCATCAGGATGCCGGCCTGGATCCAGCGGACCAGCAGCTCGGGTCCGGGCGGCGGTCCGGAAAACCCGCCGACATCGTGCCCCTGGTTCGACACGCCGGACAGGGCGAGACCGAGCCCCATCTTCGCGTTGAAGCGGATCGTGGCCCAATCGGTGCGGTTGTCCCCGCTCCAGGTCTGCGCGTAGCGCTGCAGGCCGGCCATGCCGGAACGGGTCACGACGTACGGCCTCCGATCGGGCGCGTGAGCGAGCTGCGACGCGCGCGACGCGCGGCTCATCAACAGTGCCTGCACCGGGCGGCCCTCGGCGGCGGGGCGGGGTTTGCCGAAGAAGTCGAAGCGCGCCCGCGCGTCCCAGATCCCGTACTCGTTATTGTCGTTCCAGCTGGACGCGATGCCGTGGTCGAGCAGCGCCGACGCGACCTGAGCCCGCCACCAGCCGGCGGCATCCGGCTTGGTGAAATCGATGAAGCTGCCGAGCTCGTCCCAGAACTGCGCCTCCAGGGGAGCGCCCTGCTCATCGGTGACGAAGAACCCGGCAGCGGCCAATTGCGCATAATGCGGATGATCGCGGAGCAGCGCCGGCTTGACGTTCGGGACGATCTCGATCCCGGCTGCGCGACATGCCGCGACGAAACGCGCCGGATCGGGAAACTTGTCGCGGTTCCAGTGGAAGACGTAACGCCTGGCGCCGATGGAGCTGTAGCCGGAGGACAGGTGAAACGAGCTGCAGCCGATGTCGTGCAGCGCGAGCTTCTCGATGAAGCCGGCCATGCACGCCTCGGCGTCGGGCGCGTCCGTGTAGCTCATCGTCGATCCCGAGTAGCCGAGCGACCAGCGAGGCATCAGCGCCGGACGTCCGGTGAGCCAGGTGAAGCGGCGCGTGACCGCCGCGGGATCGGGACCGGCGATCATCGTGAGGTCGAGATCTCCGGACCCGGCGACCATCGAGCGATACGGGCCGTGATAGTTGTCGATCTCTCGCCCGAGATCGAACGTGACGTCGGCGGTGGTGTCGTAGAACGCGCCGTGGCATGCGCCGTCGGGATCGGCGACCAGGAGATACGGGATCGCCTTGTACAGCGGGTCGGACCGTTCCGCGTCGTAGCCCATGGGGTCCATGGCCACGAGGCGGAACCGGCCGCCTGCACGGTCCATCGGGCCCGCGCGCTCGCCGAGGCCGTAGAAACGCTCGGCCTGACGTCGCGCGACGTAGTGCGCGACCCGTCCGTCCCACCAGCCGAAATCGTAGGCCTGGGTCGGACGGTCCGCCGCCATCAGGCGCCAGCCATCGCCGTCGCGCTGCGACCACGCCGCGCGGAAGCCCGCGAGCACGACCTCGAAGCGGATGCGCACGGTCTCGATCCGCAGTGTCCCGTCCCCCGGTTCCACGACCGTGAAGTCTGGGCAGGAGAATCCCGCGACGCTCATGCGGTCGCGGCCGGGCTCGTCGATGTCGGTGCCTCCCGGAGCGATGGCCCAGCTCGGCGGCCCCTCGATCCGGCCCGTGGGCAGCAGCAGCAGACGGATCATGTCCTGCTCGAGCACGAAGAGGTGGGCGAGCGCGCCGGTGTCGGCCGCGAGCGTGACGCGGCCGCGCGCGCGCTCGACGATCGCGAAGACCGGCGGGGCGGACAAGGTGGCGCGGCGCATCAGCCCGTTCCCCGTGCGGCCGGACGCAACGCCCGCCGTCCCGCGATCAGCACGCCGGCGCCGATCAGGTCGAAGACGCCGAGGCAGGCGAAGAGCGGCGCGTAGCCGATCGTGTCGGCGAGCTGCCCGATCGCGAGCGAGAAGAGAAGGCCGCCGAGCCAGCCGGCCTGACCGACGAACCCGTTGGCGGTGCCGACCTCGTCGGCGCTGAAGACGTCGGCGCTCAGCGTGTTGATCAGGACCGACAGCATCTGATGCGCGAAGCCGCCGAGGCAGAACAACGCGATCGCGCCGTACGGGGTGGCGGTGAGACCGATGCATCCTGGCGCGACCATGAGGATGGCGGCGAGGCCGATGCCGACGATGCGGGACGGCACCAGTGCCACGCCGAAGCGCCGCATGAGGAAAGGCGCGAGATAGCCGCCGAGCACGCCGCCGGCATCTGCGGCGAGGAACGGCAGCCAGGCGAACAGCGCGATCTGGCGGAGATCCATGCCGCGACTGGTCGCGAGATAGAGCGGTATCCAGAAGCTGAAGGTCTGCCAGGCCGGTTCGGCGAGGAAGCGCGGGATCGCGATCACCCAGAAGCGGGCGCTGCCCAGGATCGCGCGCGCGCCGATCGGGGAGGTCGGCGTCGCCTCCCGGCCCTCCTCGATCAGCAGCCGCTCCTCGGCGCGGATCGCAGGATGGCGAGCGGGGGACCGGTAGGCCGCGAACCAGGCGAAGGCCCAGAGCAGTCCGGCGCCTCCCGTCACCAGGAAGGCGGCGCGCCAGCTCGCCCAGAGCGAAACCGCGATGACCAGGGGCGGCGCGATCAGGGCGCCGAGGGAGGTGCCGGCATTGAACCATCCGGTGGCGATCGAGCGCTCGCGCGCCGGGAACCACTCGGCGATCGCCTTCATTCCCGACGGGATCGCGGCGGCCTCGCTGGCGCCCAGCAGGAAGCGGAATGCCGCCAGTCCGATCCAGCCGGTCGCGAGCGCGTGCAGCATGTTCGCGGCCGACCAGGCGAGGGCGAACAGCGCGAAGCCGGCACGCAGGCCGATGCCGTCCACGATCGCGCCGCAGACCGGCTGCATGAGCGTGTAGGCGAGCTGGAAGGCGCCGACGACGTAGCTGTATTCCGCCGTGGTGATCGACAGCGCGTGCCGGAGCACGGGTGCCAGGACCCCGAGGGAGTTGCGGGCCAGGTAGTTCAGGATGGTGCCGGCGCTGATCAGCGCGACGATCCACCAGCGCAGGTGCGCGACCCCCGGCATGCCGGGCTCGCCTCCGCGGCACCCTCGGACTTCCATGCGCTACGCTCCCGACTCTCGCGTGATGTTAGGAAGCGCGCGCGTTGCTGTCGACGACGAGGCCGCTGCGTCGCGCCGCTGCGCAGCGAGCCGCAGCCATGAGCGGTGTATCCCAGTTTGCACCGATGCATACCGTTGTTTATGCAGCGGATCGAGCGGTTGCTCCGGGGATGCAGATCCTGCCACATCGGCGGGACGAACGACCGGCCGCCTGCCTGAACCCATAGCCGAGACGAGCGCGATGAACCCAGTGGCGGCGGCCTGCAGAATGGCGAGGGCGGCGACCCCCGCCTCCCGCCCGATCCTGCCCTGCGGTCCCGTCGCCAGGCTTGCCTCCGCCAGGCTTGCCTCCGCCAGCCTTGCCTCCGCCAGCCTCGCCTGCCTGCTGCTGGAGGCCGGTCAGGCGCGGGCGCAGACCGCGGCCAACGCGCCGGTCGCGGCACAGCAATCCGCGCCGAGCACCGCCACCGGGACCGCGCCCGGCGCCACCACTCCCGCTCAATCGGGCGCGCTGGAGACGATCACCGTGACCTCGGAGCGGCGGTCACAGAGTGCCCAGAGCGTCGGCAGCTCGGTCAGCGTGATCAGCGGCAAGACGCTCGCGGCGCGCAACGTCAACGACGTGTTCGATCTGCAATACCTGACGCCGTCGCTGCAGGTGATCCCGCAGTTCGGCAGCGGCCAGCCCTCGTTCGCGATCCGCGGCCTCGGCTTCAGCGACTACGCCAGCAACAACGCGCCGACGGTCGGCATCTACATGGACGAGGTGGCCTACCCGGTGCCGTTCGCCACCAACGGCACCATGTTCGACATCCAGCGCGTCGAGGTGCTGCGCGGGCCGCAGGGCACGCTGTACGGTCGCAACACCACGGGCGGCGCCATCAACTACATCCTGAACAAGCCGACCCGCACCCTGACCGGCGGCCTCGACGTGCAGTACGGCCGCTTCGACGCCTCCAAGGTCGACGGCTACGTCGCGGGCCCGCTCGGCGACCGGGTGCAGTTCCGCCTGTCCGGCGAGACCCAGCAGGGCGGCGCCTGGCAGCACAACCGCGACGGCGACGGCTCGATGCTCGGCGACGTCGACCGCAGCGGCCTGCGCCTGATCGTGGACGCCGAGGCGACCGACACGCTCAAGCTCGAGGTCAACCTGCACGGCAGCCACGACCGCTCCGACGGCAGCGGCGAGCATCTCTACGCACCGCTCACCGCGCTGAACGGCTTCTTTCCGCTGACCGATCCGGTCTATCCTGCCGACACCGACCGCACCGCCACCGCCTGGGGCGCCTCGCCCTCGTTCGCGCGCGAGATCGGCATCCAGACCGACACCAAGCCGTTCCGGCACCTCGACAGCGGCGGCGTCAGCGTGCGCGCCGACCAGACGCTGAGCTTCGCGACCCTCACCGACCTGATCAGCTACGACTACGCGCAGCGCACCGAGTACGACAATTTCGACGCCTTCGCCGGCGGGGTTGCCGACGTCTACTACAACTCGCGCGCCAACGTGTTCGCCAACGAGCTGCGCCTGACCTCGCTCGATGTCGGGCGCCTGTCCTGGGTCGGCGGCATCTACTACTCGAACCAGTACCTGAACGACAATTATCGTTCCGGCTTCCAGGAGATCTACGGGCTCGACGGCGACGTGCAGTACTCGCAGACCGTCAACACCATCAGCGGCTTCGGGCAGGCCAACTACAAGCTGACCCCGGCACTCACCGCGATCGGCGGCCTGCGCGTCGAGCACGAGCAGCGCGACCTGAACGACTTCAGCTCCTACTTCATCTCCGACGGCGTCATCACCAACCCGAACAACTCGGTGGGCCCGCAGAGCACCAGCTTCACCGAGCCGTCCGGCAAGGCGGAGCTGGAGTATTCGCCGCTGCACGACGACATGCTCTACGCCTCGGTCAGCCGCGGCATCAAGTCGGGCGGCTTCACCACCTACAACTCGGGCTCGCCCGAGACCTCCACCGCGCCGTTCAAGCCGGAGCGGCTCTGGGCCTACGAGGTCGGCAACAAGCTGGAGCTGCCGCCGCAGCACCTTCGCTTCAACCTGTCGGCGTTCTACTACGACTACCACGACCAGCAGATCCAGTCGGCCACCGTCAACGCGCAGACCGGCCTGGTGGGGGCGATCGTGAACGCGCCGAAGTCGCACCTGTACGGCGGCGAGTTCGAGGCCAGCTGGTCGCCGATCCGCAACCTCACCCTGACCCAGGGCGGCGGCTGGG